>NZ_JBCOJC010000053.1:0-13782 GCF_040925905.1 Enterococcus sp. 2201sp1_2201st1_C11_2201SCRN_220225 | reverse complement strand
CAGTTGAACGAACTTCCTTAGCACGAGCTTCGGTAGTGACAATGCGTTCGTTAATGATTAAATCGGTAGTCAAGTCACGCAACATCGCTTTACGTTGACTTGATGTGCGTCCTAATTTGCGGTAACTCACGTGGGTTTCCTCCTATTCCAAATTACTTCCTAATCGTCTTTACGTAATCCTAAGCCTAAGTCATGCAATTTTGCTTTGACTTCTTCTAAAGATTTCCGGCCCAAGTTACGAACTTTGATCATTTCAGGTTCGGACTTGTTGGTCAATTCTTGAACAGTATTGATGCCAGCACGTTTCAAACAATTGTAAGAACGAACGGATAAATCTAATTCTTCGATAGTCATTTCCAACATTTTTTCTTTTTGTGTTTCTTCTTTTTCAATCATGATTTCCACGTTTTTCGCTTCATCAGTCAGATTCACAAAAATATCTAAATGCTCAGTCATGATTTTCGCAGCTAGACTCATTGCTTCTAATGGCAAAATGGATCCGTCTGTCCAAATTTCCATGGTCAATTTATCGAAATCATCCCGACGTCCCACCCGTGTATTTTCTACTTGGTAGTTCACACGACGAACAGGGGTATAGATTGAATCAACTGGAAGTACACCAATTGGCATATCTTCTTTTTTGTTTTCATCAGCTTGGACATACCCACGACCAGGTTTGACAGTCAAACGAGCATGGAATGTTGCACCTTCAGAAACAGAGCAGATGTACATATCTTTATTCAAGATTTCCACATCGCTATCAACGATAATATCGCCTGCTGTGACTGTTGCCGGACCAGTAATATCGATTTCTAGGGTTTTTTCTTCTTGAGTGTACATCTTAAGGGCGAGGCCTTTGATGTTCAAGATGATCTGTGCCACGTCTTCCCGTACACCTTTGACAGTTGAGAATTCGTGTAAAACACCATCGATCTGGATGCTGGTGATTGCGGCACCAGGTAAAGAAGACAACAAAATACGACGCAGGGAATTACCTAAAGTCGTTCCATAGCCTCTTTCCAGAGGTTCTACGATGAACTTGCCATAGTCTTTTTCTTCATCAATCTTTGAGATTCTTGGTTTTTCGAATTCAATCATTCTTATCATTTACCCCTTTCAAAACGAAAAGTGTCTTGCTTAATGACGTTACTTTTAGCACTCAAATGAGCAGCACTCATTAAACACGACGGCGTTTTGGAGGGCGGCATCCATTGTGAGGAACTGGAGTTACGTCACGGATAGCAGTTACTTCTAAACCTGCTGCTTGTAATGCACGGATTGCTGCTTCACGTCCTGAACCAGGTCCTTTAACGGTTACTTCTACGGTTCTCAAACCATGTTCCATTGCTGCTTTAGTAGCTGTTTCAGCTGCCATTTGTGCGGCAAAAGGAGTAGATTTTTTGCTTCCTTTAAAGCCTAGAGAACCTGCTGATGACCACGCTAATGCGTTTCCGTGAACATCAGTGATCATAACGATTGTATTGTTGAATGTTGAGTGGATATGCGCGATACCAGCTTCAATATTCTTTTTCACACGGCGTTTGCGACTCACTTTTTTTGCTGCCATGAAGTTTAACCTCCTTCACTTAGAAATTATTTTTTCTTACCTGCCACTGTTTTAGAAGGGCCTTTACGAGTACGTGCATTGTTTTTCGTGTTTTGTCCACGAGTTGGCAATCCACGACGGTGACGGATACCACGGTAAGAACCGATTTCCATCAAACGTTTGATGTTCAAGTTCACTTCACGACGAAGATCCCCTTCAACTTTTAGCTTATCAACTTCCGCACGAATGGCGTCTGTTTGTTCGTTGGTAAGATCCCGAACACGAACGTCTTCAGAAACACCAGCGTTAGCCAATACTTGTTTCGCAGTGGTGTTCCCAATCCCATAAATATAAGTAAGGGAAATTACCACGCGTTTATCACGAGGAATATCTACTCCTGCAATACGAGCCATATTTTGTTACACCTCCGATTATCCTTGACGTTGTTTATGTTTTGGGTTTGCTGGGCAAATCACCATAACCCGGCCTTTACGACGGATTACTTTACAATGTTCGCACATTGGTTTTACTGATGGTCTTACTTTCATGATAATACCTCCTGTAGTTTTACGGAGTACAATTATTTAAAGCGATAAGTGATACGGCCACGGGAAAGATCATATGGAGAAAGTTCCACAGTTACTTTGTCCCCAGGTAAAATGCGGATATAATGCATCCGAATCTTGCCGGAAACGGTAGCCAACACTTGATGTCCGTTTTCCAACTCCACTTTAAACATTGCATTCGGCAAAGTTTCGACGACTGTACCTTCGATTTCGATCACATCTTCTTTTGCCACGCACAGTACCTCCTTGTACTTGTGATTTTCACACGATAAAATGGCGGAAACACTGTTCCCACCTAAGATTCTCAAAAAAGTTGCTCCTAGTTATTGCTAGAAGTCGGACTGACACATTGTATCACAAAATGTCAAACTTGACAAGAGAAAACTTTAAGGCTGCAAGTCGGTAACTGGCGATGTCGTTACTCGATGATTTTTTTAACATCGTTAAATACAGCATCGATTTCACGATCGCCATCAATAGACTGCAATAAACCTTGGTCTTTGTAATAGCTTAAGATCGGTTCACTACTTTTGATATTGACAGCAAGACGATTTTTGACCGTCTCAGGCTTATCATCTTCTCGTTGGTAAAATTCATGGCCACCGCAGCGATCACAAGTTCCTTCAACTTTGGTTGGGTTGAAGATTTTATGATAAGTCGCGCCACAGTTGCGACAAATGTAACGTCCAGCTAAACGTTCAACGAGAACTTCTTCAGGGACATGGATTTCAATCACAGCGTCTAACTTTTTATTGAGGTCCTTGAGCATTTGATCTAGCTCTTTGGCTTGATCCAATGTTCGTGGATATCCATCCAATAAAAAGCCAGCTTTTGTGTCAGGTTCAGCTAAACGTTCTTTGACGATGCCATTAGTCACCGCATCAGGAACGAGCTCCCCTTTGTCCATGTATGCTTTTGCTTCCAATCCAAGCTTGGTTTCTTTGGCAATAGCTGCCCGAAACATATCACCGGTGGAAATTTGGGGAATGTTATATTCAGCAACGATCCGTTCTGCTTGGGTACCTTTACCAGCACCTGGTAAACCCATCAATACAAGGTTCATGCTAATACTCCTCCTATTTTAAAAGGTGCAACGGTGTTGAGGAGAATCCTCAACCCGCCAACACATTAATTGTTAATAAAGCCAGTATATTTCCGTTTCAGCATTAAGCCTTCCAACTGTTTAGCAGTTTCTAAGGCCACACCGATTACGATCAATAAACTTGTTCCGCCTAACCCGATGGATTGAGGCAGATTCCAAATCATTTGTGCTACGATTGGTAACAATGCCACAAGTCCTAAAAAGACTGCTCCCACTGCACTCAAACGCATCAACAATCCAGAAACGTACTCTTCGGTTCCTTTACCTGGCCGCACACTTGGAATGTAGCTGCCTTGTTTTTGCAAGTTTTCCGCTAATTTCTCAGGGTTAACTTGTACAAAAGCGTAAAAGAACGTGAAAGCAACAATTAAGACGGTATAGATGATTGCACCTGGTACCGTATTGTAACTGAAGATTTGGGTCAAGACTTGATACCAATCTTTCCCTGCATTATTGCTAGCTACTGCCTGCAAAATAGCATTTGGTGTAGCAATAAAAGAGGAGGCAAAGATGACTGGGATAACCCCGGCAGCATTTACTTTAATTGGCAAATAGCTACTAGTAGGTGCTCCAGCAACTCGTTTGGTATATTGAATCGGAATTTTACGTTCTGCTTGTTGAACGTAGGTCACCAAGGTCACGATTACAAGAATCGCAATGACCAATAAAATCATAAAGATCGCGGATTTCCAGATTTCAGAAGATTCGATATTAATGAAGTAATCTTCAATCAAACCTTTAATATCTGTTGGCATCCGTGAGATGATTCCGGCAAAGATAATCATGGAGACGCCGTTCCCCACACCTTTTTCAGTAATTTGTTCTCCTAACCATGTGACAAACATGGTTCCAGCTGTCAAAATCAACCCAATGATCATGAAGTTTGTCACAGAAGTATCTGTTACAAATCCTAGCTGAGTGAAGGAGTTAAAGCCAAAGGTAATACCGATTGATTGGACAAAGCCCAAAACCAGCGTGAGTACGCGAGTCGCTTGATTTAATTTTCGGCGACCAACCTCGCCTTGTTTCGACCATTCCACAAACTTCGGCACGATATCCATCTGCAAGAGTTGGATGACGATTGAAGCTGTGATGTATGGTGAAACCCCCATGGCGAAAATCGAAAAGTTTTGCATGGCGCTACCACTTACGATATTCAACATATTTAGGAAAGGTAATTCCGAGATGGTTTGCAATCGACTGGCATCTACGCCCGGCACCGTAATATGGGCGCCTAAGCGAAAGACAAACAGTGCAAAGATCGTAAAGAAAAGTTTTGATCGAATCTCTTTTACTTTAAACGAGTCTCGCAACAGTTTAATCATTAGATCACCTCGATTGATCCGCCAGCAGCAACGATAGCTTCTTCAGCTGCCTTAGAGAATTTAGCTGCTTTCACAGTTAATTTCTTAGTCAGTTCTCCGTTAGCTAACACTTTGATTCCTGCTTTTTCGTTTTTAACAAAGCCAGCTTCTACTAAAGCAACAGGAGTTACTTCAGCACCGTCTTCAAAACGATTCAAGATATCTAAGTTGATTACTGCATATTCTTTACGGTTAATGTTAGTGAATCCACGTTTTGGCAAACGACGGAACAATGGAGTTTGTCCCCCTTCAAAGCCTAGACGTACACCACCGCCGGAACGGGATTTTTGCCCCTTTTGTCCACGGCCACTTGTTTTACCATTACCAGAAGATGTTCCTCGACCCACGCGGTTGCGTACTTGACGAGAGCCTTCTGAAGGTTTTAATTCATGAAGTTTCATAGGTTTGGCACCTCCTTAATCAAAATAGTTCAAAGTCAAATTAAACTTCTTCGACTTCTACCAAGTGAGAAATAGTGTTAACCATGCCTTTGATTGCTTCATTGGCAGGTTTCACTACTGTTGAGTTCATTTTTTTCAAACCTAGCGCTTTAACGGTGTCTCGTTGGTTTTGAGGACGTCCGATAACGCTGCGTTTCAAAGTAATTTTCAATTCAGCCATTATGTTTGTCCTCCTTATCCGATTAATTCGTCAACGGAAATGCCGCGAAGTTCTGCAACTTCTTCAGCCCGTTTCAAATCTTTCAAACCTTCAACGGTTGCCCGCACTACGTTGATTGGGGTGTTAGAACCCAATGATTTAGACGTAATATCGCCCACACCAGCTAATTCTAGGACCGCACGAACCGGACCACCAGCAGCTACTCCAGAACCTTCTACAGCAGGTTTCATCAAGATACGGCCGCCACCAAATACGCCGATGACTTCGTGAGGGATTGTAGAACCAACCATTGGTACTTCAACCAAGTTTTTCTTAGCAGCTTCAATAGCTTTGCGGATTGCTTCAGGTACTTCTTGTGCTTTACCAGTACCAAAGCCCACGTGACCGTTTTTGTCGCCAACGACTACTAAAGCCGCGAAACGCAAACGACGTCCACCTTTAACTACTTTGGTTACGCGGTTGATAGCAACAACGCGATCTTCCAATTCTAAATGATTTGGATCAATGTAAGTCATGAATGGTGTTCCTCCTTCTCTTAAAATTCAAGTCCATTTTCGCGTGCTGCTTCAGCTAAAGCTTGCACACGGCCATGGTAAAGGTATCCACCACGGTCAAAGACTACTTCTTTAACACCTTTTGCTGCAGCACGTTCTGCGACCAATTTCCCGACAGTTTGTGCTTGTTCAACTTTTGTTCCACCTGAAATTTCTTTATCCAAGGTAGAGGCACTTGCTAGCGTCACACCCGCTACGTCATCAATTACTTGTGCGTAGATGTTTTTGTTAGAACGGAAAACGTTCAAGCGTGGGCACTCAGCAGTACCAGAGATTTTGTTACGGACACGACGATGGCGCTTTTGACGTGTTTTGTTTTTATCTGGTTTTGTAATCACAATTGTCACCTCTTTATTTTTGCTGGCCTAGGCCGCGAATCGTAAACTAGGTTTACGATTATTTACCAGTTTTACCTTCTTTACGGCGTACGTATTCACCAACATAGCGAATCCCTTTGCCTTTGTAAGGTTCTGGAGGACGGACGCCACGAATGTTAGCAGCTAATTCGCCGACAACTTCTTTGTCCGAGCCTTTAACGATGATTGAAGTATTGTTTGGTACTTCAATTTCGATACCAGCTGGTGCATCGATTTCAACTGGATGAGAGTAACCAACGTTCAAGACAAGTTTTTTACCTTGTAATTGAGCACGGTACCCAACCCCTTGAAGTTCCAATGCTTTTTGGAATCCTTCCGAAACACCTACGACCATGTTGTTGAAGTTGGCCCGGGTAGTTCCGTGGATGGTTTTCATTTCTTTTGTGTCATTTGGACGTGTAAATGTCACTTCAGTTCCTTCGATATTCATTTCAATATCAGCAGAGAATTGACGAGTTAATTCACCCTTTGGTCCTTTGACTGTAACGTTGTGACCATCTTGCTTGATTTCAACACCAGCAGGAAGAACAACGATTTTATTACCGATACGACTCACTTGAAGACACCTCCTTGTGTAATTATTGGATTACCATACGTAAGCGACAACTTCGCCGCCAATATTTTTCGCCCGAGCTTCTTTGTCAGTGATAACACCTTCAGAAGTAGACAAGATTGCAATACCCAAACCGTTTAATACTTTTGGTACTTCGTCAGCTTTGACGTAAGCCCGCAAGCCTGGTTTAGAGATACGTTTCAAGTTGGTGATAACGCGTTCGCCATTGCGACCATATTTCAGGAAGACACGGATCACGCCTTGTTTGTCATCTTCGATATATTCAATATCACGGATGAATCCTTCTTTTTTAAGGATTTCAGCGATATCACGTTTGATTTTTGAAGCAGGCACTTCCAAAGATTCGTGTTTAACCATGTTGGCATTACGAATACGAGTTAGGAAATCTGCGATTGGATCTGTCATGACCATTGGATGATTTACCTCCTTTATGCGAGTTTTCTTGGTTTACCAGCTAGCTTTTTTCACGCCGGGAATTTGTCCTTTATAGGCAAGTTCGCGGAAGCAAATACGGCAAAGTTTGAATTTACGATAAACTGAATGTGGACGTCCGCAACGTTCGCACCGAGTGTATTCTTGGCTTGAGAATTTAGCTGGACGTTTGTTTTTAGCAATCATTGATTTTTTAGCCACGTAGTTCGCCTCCTTTTTTTATTTTGCAAATGGCATGCCTAGTTGCGTTAACAATTCACGAGATTCTTCGTCTGTTTGTGCAGTTGTCACAATTACGATGTCCATCCCGCGGACTTTATCTACCAAATCAAAATCAACTTCTGGGAAGATTAATTGTTCTTTGATACCTAAAGTATAGTTACCGCGACCATCAAATGCTTTTTTGCTGACGCCGTGGAAATCACGGACACGTGGTAAGGAAACAGTTACCAATTTATCAAGGAATTCATACATGCGTTCGCCACGTAAAGTAACTTTAGCCCCAATTGGCATACCTTCACGTAGACGGAAACCAGCGATTGATTTCTTAGCTTTGGTGATTAATGGTTTTTGACCAGAGATCAAAGCCAATTCTTCAACGGCTTTATCCAAGTTTTTAGCATTGGATACAGCATCGCCGACACCCATGTTGATAACGATTTTGTCAACTTTTGGTGCTTGCATTACTGAAGTGTAATTGAATTTTTCTGTCAAAGCCGGAACGACTTCTTTAGTATATTTTTCTTTCAGGCGGTTCATTCGTTTGCTCCTCCTTTCTTAAGTGTGATTATTTGTCGAGAACTTCGCCGGTTTTTTTAGCAACGCGGACTTTTTTACCGTCAACTTCTTTGTAGCCGACACGGGTAGCTTGACCGTTTGAAGGATCAATCACCATCACGTTGGAAACATGAATTGGTGCTTCGACTTCAAGGATCCCACCTTGAGGAGCAGCTTGAGAAGGTTTTTGGTGTTTTTTCATCACGTTAACACCTTCGACAATCACTTTATCTTTCTTAGGAAACGCTGCAAGCACAACGCCTTCTTTGTTTTTGTCTTTACCAGTGATAACTTTTACTTTATCGCCTTTTTTTACAAACATTACTGTTTCGCACCTCCTTTGGTAATAGATACAAATTACAATACTTCTGGTGCTAAGGAAACGATCTTCATGAAGTTGTTTTCACGCAATTCACGGGCCACAGGGCCAAAGATCCGAGTTCCACGAGGGCTCTTATCGTCACGGATAATAACCGCAGCATTTTCATCAAATTTAATGTAAGAACCGTCTGTACGACGAGCTCCTGTTTTAGTACGAACGATAACGGCTTTTACCACGTCACCTTTTTTGACAACTCCACCTGGCGTTGCTTGTTTAACCGAAGCAACAATGACGTCCCCGATATTTGCAGTCTTGCGGCCTGAACCACCAAGAACTTTAATCGTAAGGATTTCCCGGGCACCTGAGTTGTCCGCAACTTTTAAGCGGCTTTCTGCTTGGATCACGATGTGTATCCTCCTTTCAGGTTTGCATCACTCTATATGGGAAAGTATCCGTGATTAGATAACCACTGCTTTTTCAACAATATCAACCAAACGGAAACGTTTAGTAGCTGATAATGGACGAGTTTCCATAATGCGCACGATATCGCCAACTTTTGCTTCGTTGTTTTCATCGTGAGCTTTGTATTTCTTAGAGTAGTTCATGCGTTTGCCGTAGATAGGGTGATTCTTTTTGGTTTCAACCACTACAGTGATGGTTTTATCCATTTTGTCAGATACCACGCGACCTTGGTAAACTTTGCGTTGATTTCTTTCTTCAGTCATACGCTAAATGGCCTCCTTCCACTATTACTTAGATTGTTCACGCAAAACAGTTTTGATGCGTGCAATCGATTTGCGAACTTCTTGGATACGTGCAGTGTTTTCTAATTGACCGGTTGCTAGTTGGAATCGCAAGTTGAACAATTCTTCCTTCAATTGCTTTTCTTGATCAAGCATTTCGGCAGTGGTTAATTCTCTGATTTCTTTAACCTTCATTCGATTCACCACCCATTTCCTCACGTTTTACGATTTTAGTCTTGATTGGCAACTTGTGAGATGCAAGACGTAATGCTTCACGAGCAACTTCTTCAGGAACCCCAGCGATTTCAAACATGATTTTGCCACGTTTAACTGGTGATACCCAGCCTTCAGGAGCCCCTTTACCAGAACCCATCCGGACGCCGATTGCTTTTGCCGTGTATGATTTGTGAGGGAAAATTTTGATCCATACTTTCCCGCCACGTTTCATGTAACGAGTCATAGCGATACGAGCCGCTTCAATTTGGCGGTTAGTAATCCAGTGAGATTCAACAGCTTGTAAGCCGTATTCACCGAAAGCTACTTCTTTACCGCCTTTAGCTTCGCCCCGCATTTTGCCCCGGAACTCACGACGGTGTTTCACACGTTTAGGTACTAACATGTTTATTTCCCTCCTTTCTCAGTGTTTTGAACGTTCTTTTTCGCTGGCAAGATTTCGCCGCGGTAGATCCACACTTTCACTCCTAATTTTCCGTAGGTAGTGTTTGCTTCTTCCCATGCGTAGTCGATGTCGGCACGCAATGTATGAAGAGGAACAGTTCCTTCTGAATAACCTTCAGAACGAGCGATATCAGCACCGTTCAAACGGCCAGATACCATAGTTTTAATCCCTTTAGCGCCTGAACGCATTGTGCGTTGGATCGCTTGTTTTTGTGCGCGACGGAATGCCACACGGTTTTCTAATTGACGGGCAATACCTTCGCCAACTAATTTTGCATCAAGATCTGGTTTTTTGATTTCCACGATGTTGATGTGAACTCGTTTACCAGTCAATTTGTTTAATTCTTTTCTTAGGTTTTCGACTTCAGAACCGCCTTTACCGATCACCATACCTGGTTTAGCTGTGTGAATTGAAACATTTACGCGATTTGCAGCGCGTTCGATTTCAACTTTAGACACAGCGGCATCAGCAAGTTTGGTCGCAATAAATTTGCGGATTCTTAAATCTTCGTGTAGGAATTCGCCGTATTCTTTTTCAGCATACCATTTTGCATCCCAGTCACGGATGATGCCAACACGCATTCCAATTGGATTTACTTTTTGACCCACTGAATGTCCCTCCTTATTTTTCTGATACGACTACAGTAATATGACTTGTCCGTTTGTTGATTGGTGAAGCAGAACCTTTCGCCCGAGGACGGAAACGTTTCATAGTAGGTCCTTCGTTTACGAAGGCTTCAGAAACGATTAGGTTTTCAACATCTAAGTCAAAGTTATTTTCTGCATTCGCTACTGCTGACATCAAAACTTTTTCGATGATTCCGGCAGCTTTATTTGGTGTAAACTTCAAGATTGCAATTGCTTCTCCAACGTTTTTCCCGCGAATCAAATCGATCACTAGACGGGATTTGCGAGGAGAGACGCGAACTGTTTTCGCAGTTGCTCTTGCTGATGTGATTTGTTCAGCCATTTGAAAATCCTCCTCTCAAATTTAACGTTTGGTTTTCTTATCGTCGGCAGCGTGGCCACGGTAAGTTCTAGATGGTGCGAATTCACCTAATTTATGTCCTACCATGTCTTCTTGGATGTAAACAGGAACGTGTTTACGCCCATCATAGACAGCGATAGTGAAACCGATGAAGTTCGGGAAAATTGTGGAACGACGAGACCAAGTTTTGATAACTTTTTTCTTTTCGGCGCCTTCTTGCGCTTCAACCTTTTTCATCAAATGTTCATCGACGAAAGGTCCTTTTTTCAAACTACGACCCATGGTGACCCTCCTTTACAAAATGTAGACATATGGTCAAGCAGATTATTTAGCTTTACGACGACGAACGATAAGTTTGTCGGATTTCGCTTTTTTATCCCGAGTCTTGTAACCCAATGCAGGTTGACCCCAAGGAGATACTGGCGCTTTACGTCCGATTGGTGCTTTACCTTCACCACCACCGTGTGGGTGATCGTTAGGGTTCATTACGCTACCACGAACGGTAGGACGTTTACGCATCCAACGAGAACGACCAGCTTTACCGATGTTGATCAATTCGTGTTGTTCGTTACCAACAGCACCGATCGTAGCACGGCAAGTAGCCAAAATCATACGAACTTCGCCAGAGTTCAAGCGAATCAATACGTATTTGCCTTCTTTACCTAATACTTGAGCGCTAGTACCAGCAGAACGGATTAATTGTCCGCCTTTACCTGGTTTCATTTCAATGTTGTGGACAACAGTACCAACTGGAATGTTTGCCAATGGTAATGCGTTGCCGACTTTAATATCCGCTTCTGGACCAGATACAACGGTCATGCCAACTTCTAGTCCTTTTGGTGCTAAGATGTAAGTTTTAACCCCATCTGTATAGTGCAGCAACGCGATGTTTGCTGAACGGTTTGGATCATATTCAATGGTTTTAACAACAGCGACAACATTGTCTTTATTACGTTTGAAGTCGATCAAACGGTATTGACGTTTGTGACCGCCACCTTGGTGACGTACAGTGATGCGCCCGTTGTTGTTACGACCGGCATTATTTTTCAATGGTGCCAACAAAGTCTTCTCTGGTGTAGATGTAGTAATCTCAGCAAAGTCAGAGCTTGTCATGTTACGACGACCATTTGAGGTAGGTTTGTACTTTTTAATCGCCACGTCTGTTTCCCTCCTATGGTTTAATTTGGGACGCTTTATTCAGCGTCGAATAATTGAATGTCTTTAGAATCAGCGGTCAAAGCCACGATTGCTTTCCGACGTTTTTTAGTGTAACCAGCATATTTACCCATGCGTTTGAATTTAGGACGCACGTTGATGATGTTCACATTGGCAACTTTGACACCATCAAAAGCTGCTTCAACAGCTTGTTTTACTAAAGTTTTGTTTGCGCGAGTGTCCACTTCAAAAGTGTATTTCTTTTCGTCCATAGCAAGCATGGATTTTTCAGTGATCACTGGGCGTTTGATAACGTCTAGTAAGTTCATTATGCAAGCACCTCCTCGATCTGAGTAAGAGCAGTTTGAGTTGCTAACATTTTATCGCTAGAAACAATGTCAAGAACGCTGATGTTGTTAGCAGGAACAACAGTTACGTTTGGCAAGTTACGAGCAGACAATGTAGCAAAATCGTTGTCAGCTTCTACAACAACTAAGACTTTGCTGTCGATTGCTAGGTTAGCAAGCACTTGTTTGAATTCTTTAGTTTTTGGAGCGTCGAAGCTTAAAGCATCAACCGCAACCAAGTTATTTGTAGCAACTTTTTCTGACAATACAGATTTCATTGCTAGGCGACGAACTTTCTTAGGCAATTTGTAGCTGTAAGAACGTGGTGTTGGTCCGAAGACTACGCCACCTCCGCGCCATTGTGGTGAACGGATTGAACCTTGACGGGCACGGCCAGTACCTTTTTGGCGCCATGGTTTACGGCCACCACCGGATACTGCACTACGGTTTTTAACCGCGTGTGAGCCTTGACGCAATGAAGCGCGTTGCATGATGATTGCATCATAGACAACTGATTCATTAGGTTCGATTCCGAAGATTTCTTCTTTCAATGTGATTTCGCCGTTTTGGCTTCCATCTTGTTTGAATAATGCTACGTTAGGCATTCCTTAGTTCCTCCTTCCGTCTCGTTTATTTTGCTTTAACAGCGGATTTAATGGTAATCAATGATTTTTTCGCGCCTGGTACATTACCTTTAATCAAGATAACGTTACGTTCAGCATCAACCCGAACAATTTCAAGATTTTGCATTGTTACACGGTTGCCGCCCATACGACCAGCCAAGTGTTTGTTTTTGAAGACCCGGTTAGGTGCTACTGGACCCATTGAACCAGGACGACGGTGGTAACGAGAACCGTGAGCCATTGGGCCGCGGCTTTGTCCGTGACGTTTGATAACGCCTTGGAATCCTTTACCTTTTGAAGTCCCTGTAACATCAACGACATCGCCTGCAGCGAATACGTCAACTTTGATTTCTGATCCAACTTCTAAGCCCTCAAGCTCGACATTCTTGAATTCGCGAATGAAGCGCTTAGGAGCCGTGTTTGCTTTTGCAACATGACCTTTCGCAGGTTTGTTAGACAAAACTTCACGCATATCTTGGTAACCGACTTGAACTGCTGAGTAACCATCGTTTTCGACAGTTTTCAATTGAAGAACTACGTTTGGCGTAGCTTCGACAACTGTCACAGGGATCAATTCGCCAGATTCAGTGAAGATTTGAGTCATTCCCACTTTTTTCCCTAAGATTCCTTTGGTCATGATTACACCTCCATCTTTTTAATAATTATAGTTTGATTTCAATGTTTACACCGCTTGGTAAGTCAAGCTTCATCAAAGCATCAACTGTTTTTGGTGTAGGATTCACAATGTCGATTAGACGTTTGTGAGTACGCATTTCGAATTGTTCGCGAGAATCTTTGTATTTATGAGTCGCGCGGATAACAGTGTACAAGCTGCGTTCAGTTGGCAATGGAATTGGACCTGACACAGAAGCCCCAGTTCTCTTTGCCGTTTCAACGATCTTGTCCGCGGATTGGTCTAAAATACGGTGTTCATACGCTTTTAATCGGATACGAATTTTTTGTTTTGCCATTGTTTTCCCTCCTTCGCCTATTTTAAAAAGTAGACATGGCTC
>NZ_JBCOJC010000052.1:0-16558 GCF_040925905.1 Enterococcus sp. 2201sp1_2201st1_C11_2201SCRN_220225 | reverse complement strand
GTGTAGAAGATTATTTGTCAGAAATAAACAACTAGGAGTTTCCCATGAAAGAAATTTATATCGCCCTTGCCATCCTTGGTGGGATTATCATATTAATTTTGCTGTTAAGTTTGTACAATCGTTATAAACTACGGAATCTAGTGCGCTATCAGTGGGGGCGCCAACCCCACCAGACCCGCTTAGACAAAGAAGAAAGCTTAAAAAATGCGTGGCAAACAGAAAAAAAATTCCGCAAATTTGAATCGGAAGTCGATGATATTACTTGGTATGATTTGGATTTGTTTGCCATTTTTGATTTGGTAAACGCGACTTATTCCAGCGTGGGTTCTGAGGCTCTTTACCAGCGTATGCGTAGCTTTAATTTAGGCGACAGTACAAAAACCGAAAAACTGATTCAAATTTTTCAAGACAACCCTAGCCTGCGAGAAGAAGTTCAATTTCAATTTGCCCGCCTGGGAAAACAAGATAAAAACTTTACGAAAGAGTACTTAGCCCAAGGCGTCCAAAAAGAACTAGGAAATTTTTGGCAATTTGCCTTGTTAGGCGCTTTGCCTTTTGTCGGATTGCTTTTGCTTTTACTAGGACAAGGTATAGGAATCATTTTGCTGATTGGGGCGGTTTTGTTTAACGTCATTTATTATTTAATGAAAAAGACCCAGTTGGAGACCGAACTAAACAGCATGCGCTATTTGGTACAAACCATTGCACTAGCCGAGAAAATCGCCAAACTGAATTTGCCCGACCAAGTAGCCATTAAGCAAAATTTGAAACCATTAAAAGGAATTGCCTTTTGGGGCTTTTCATTCCGTACCAAAGGCTTTAGTGAAACCGAGATGATTATGGAATATTTAAATATGGTCTTTATGATTCCCTTTCTCGCCTATCATTTCGTGCTGAAAAAACTGAGCAATCATACTAAAGAAGCCATTAATTTGTGGGAGCTGTTAGGCAATCAAGAAGTCGCCATTGCGATTTTAAACTTCCGAACTTTTATGCCTTTGACTTGTATTCCAACGTTTAAAGCAGGAAACGTCACCGCAACAGATATTTATCACCCCTTAGTTAATGGGGCCATTGTCAATCCTGTCAACTGGCAAAAAAATACCTTGGTCACCGGTTCTAACGCTTCCGGAAAGTCCACTTATGTCAAGAGCATTGCCATTAGCTGTGTTTTGTCCCAAACAATTAACACCGCCTTGGCGAAGGACTTTACCTTGCAAGCCGGCCATGTGATTACGTCGATGGCCATTGAAGACGATATCTTTGAAGGAGATAGTTACTTCGTGGCGGAAACCAAGTCGATTAAGCGCCTGTTGGATTTAGTGGCCCAAAAAGAACGCTGTTATTGCTTTGTGGATGAAATCTTAAAAGGAACCAACACTGTGGAGCGCATTGCCGCTTCTGCCAGTGTAGTAAAATGGCTAGCCGATTATCCAAGTCTGGCTTTTGTGGCCACCCATGATATCGAATTAACTGAGATTTTGAAAAATCACTGTGATAATTTACATTTTGGAGAAGAAGTCACCGATGATGAAGGGGTCACATTTGATTACAAAGTGAAGAAAGGTCCCGCAACCAGCCGCAACGCCATTGCGCTGTTAAAAGTCCTCCACTATCCTGCATCATTAGTTAAAAATGCCCAAAAAGAAGCCAGCTACTTTGATGAGAATCGCTCTTGGCAAGTTTTAGACTGAAATATAAAAAGAGACCTCCTTGTTTGATTTTTTTACCAAACAAGGAGGTCTCTTTTATTTTCTATTCATCAAACTCTTTTGCCAAAAATCATCTTCAGTGCCTTGTTCCATTCCCATAATAAAACGTTCCCGTACATCGGGATAACTGGTGGCAATTTGGCTGACAAAATGTTTCATTTCTTCTCGCTTCGTTTTTTTATCGGCAGGACAAGGATTAAAGATCACCGGTAAATTTTCCCGTTTAGCATATCGAATCACATCTTTTTCCGTTAAATACAACAACGGTCGAATCAAGGTAACTCCGGTTTTAGTCAAATAACTCACCGGCTCAAAACTTGCCAATTTGCCGTGGAAAAGAAAATTCATAAAATACGTTTCAATGGCATCGTCCACATGGTGTCCTAATGCAACTTTATTACAACCTAGTTCCGCTGCTTTGCGGTAAAGAATCCCCCGACGCAGTTTCGCACAAAGAGAACAAGGGGAGCGTTCTTCTCTCACATCAAAGACCACTTGCGCAATAGTGGTGGGTACCACTTCTAGCTCATACCCTAGATTTTCCACAAAGTCTTTCATTGGCGTTAAATCCACATTGGGAAAGCCCATATCTAACGTAATCGGCTGAATCTCAAAGTCAAAACCTAGCCGCTTTTGCTTGCGAATGGTATCCAAGAGATAAAACAAAGTCGTACTGTCTTTTCCTCCAGACATACCAATGGCCACCTTATCGCCTGCTTGAATCATCCCATGATTTAAAATGGCTCGGCGCATGGGATTAAAATACATTTGATTGTCTTTTTTCACAAAACTCATGATGCTTCCCTCTCAAAAAACGTAGTCTGCAAGCTGTACTGCTTGCCCGCTAATATATCGTATTGGATCATTTGATAATCTTGATACAATTCTTCTTGATCCCCTAAAGAAACCGTCTCTTGCCACTGTCCGTTTTGATAATACATATTTTTCTCAAAAGCTGATAGCACCTTTTGCAAGTCTAGTAACAATTGGTAAAAACCAGTAGTGGATTGACCAGATTGCTCCATTAACGTTGGGGCAAAGTAAAAGGGGCTGATAATTTGATTTTGTGCCTTAGTTTTTAACTGTCCTTTACTATCAAAAAGCAAAAATTCTGTTTCATGCAAGGCGGTACCGGTATTAGCTGCTTGGGTCTCATCTGAGTAAATCCCCGGCAAGTGATCTCCCCAAAAAACAACTAACGTGCGACGAGACAACTTCGTCAACGCCTCCGTAAAATCTTTTAGCGCTTGACTGGCATAAGCCACATCTTGGACATAATTCTTAATGGAATCCGTATTGCCACTGGCTGTCACTTGGTAGGCAATATTGTCATATTTGCCATTGTAGGGCATATGGGTCTGCATAGTGACCAAATGCACCATTTGGGGAGTATCGGAGTCCAGTTGGTCCAAGACTTCCTCATAGGCCGCAGCATCAGAAATATAAGGATTATTTTGCAATTTATCTCTGTGCTCCATGGTATCTTGATCTAAAAAAGTGTCAAAGCCTAAAATCTTATAAACATCTTTTCGTTTATACATCGACGTATCGTAAGGATGAATCGCCGTGGTTTCATAACCTTGCTTTGCCAATAGAGAAACTAAGGAAGGGAGTTTTTCTAATTTGGGTACTAATAAGGTATAAGGCGTAGTCATTTGCGCGTTTAGCAATTCCATCGAAAAACCAGTCAAAGCTTCAAATTCAATATTAGCAGTACCTCCCCCGTAATTTTGAGAGAGCATTTGCCCGCTATAAGTTTGATTTGCCACTTGATAATAGTCCTTTAATGGATCTCCGCTAACTTCCACGCCATTTAAACGATTAGGATCAGAAAAGCTTTCACTCATAACATAAACGATATTCGGTGCTTCTTCATCAGCCAGCGTTTCATTGGCTTTGTCGGCTTCACTTTGGTATTTTTCGGTAATTTTTTTAACGGCACTTTCGCTGTAACCTGCTGGTTTTTCCATGGCTTCGACTTTTAAATTATACAAAAAGCCGCCAACAAAGCCTACATTGTAATAATTCATCTTTTGGGAGTAAGGAATCCACAAGGCGGTACGGTCATAGCCTTTTCGAAGTAAATTACTACTGGAATTAAAATTACTAGCATAAAGCAATAGACCGCCACTAAATACTAAAAAGGCCACACGGAGCAATTGACTCTTTTTCGGTTTTTTCAAGCTCTTCCAAAAGACAAAAACAACACCGGTGATAACTGCTACAATAACCACGAGTAAGAGTATAAACTGAGGCAATCCAATTAAATCTTTCATCATGCCCAGATTGGTGACCATCTTCAAATCATCCGGATAAATCGGTTCTTGACGCATGGTCATCTTAAGATAATCGGCATACCCTAAAATTCCAATAAACAGGGTGTACAACACTGCCCCCATACCAAAAGAACCGATGATTGCCGAGAGGAAAACCAAAAGCGCTAGAAGCACTACGCCGCCTAAAAAAAACTTCTCCGTGTGCCAAGAAAAGGCAAACTTCAAAGCCAAGTCTAGGGAATGATTGTTTTGAGACCACTGGAGGTATAAATTGCTCAGCAACACTAAGAGCAATGCGCCAACAGTTATTGCGAGATAACGTAATTTTTTCATGGGAAAACTTCCTTAATCATTGCGACATTTCGACCACAGACTGGCCCAATAGTCCATATTTTAGCCGTTTGCCAAATAGATGTAAAGCGATCCTTTTAGAATCGGGAAAGATTTAAAAAAAGGGCAGAATTTAAAATGAAAATGAGAAACTAGCAACGTTTGCTTTCGTTGCCTATCAACTTCCCTCTACACTGCTTTTCAAAATTTCTTTATGTATTACCGTCCTTCCAGTCACTCACAATCTTAAATCAAAAAAAGCGAACAACCTTTTCATTGTCCGCCCTAAAATAGCAATTTTTTAGGTAAGTAAATCATTTTAGTTCAAAAAAAAGAGGACCCAATCTGGTATCCTCTAGCCGTTGTTGACGGAGTCTTCCCCAAAACTCCCACCCATAGTATAAAATATGAATCGTTATGGCGTAAAGAAAAAAGGGAAAGTTTTTCATTTTATTTTTTTGAATGTTCGGAATTTATCCAACTCTCTTCGCAAAGCTATTTCCAAAAATCATCAAACACACTAATTGGCAGATGACGCTTATGCTGAGTCTTCAACCACCAAGCTTCAATGGTCTTTTGAGCCACAGGGGAAACGGTCTTTCCTTCTAGATAATCGTCAATCTCATCATAAGTGACTCCTAAGGCTACTTCATCAGCCACTAATGGTTTATCATCTTCTAAGTCAGCTGTAGGAATCTTCGTATATAAAGCTTCCGGTGCTCCTAGTTCAGCTAATAACTGACGACCTTGCCGTTTGTTCAAACGGAAAAGTGGCAAAATATCGGCCCCGCCATCTCCAAATTTAGTAAAGAAGCCAGTGATGTTTTCCGCTGCATGATCGGTGCCAATCACAGCTCCTGCATAAGCTCCAGCAATGGCGTATTGGCTAATCATCCGTTGACGGGCTTTAATATTTCCTTTATTAAAATCGGAAATACTTACCCCGGCATCGGATAACGCCGCCATTTGACCATCTACCCCACGCTTAATATTGACCACCAGACTTTTATCAGGCTGGATAAAGGCTAAAGCTTTTTGGGCATCGGCTTCATCGGCTTGACTGCCATAAGGTAAGCGTACCGCGATAAACTGATAGGTGCTATCCCCCGTTTCTTCCCGTAGTTCGGCTATGGCCATTTGAGCCAAACGGCCCGCCAATGTGGAATCTTGACCACCGGAAATCCCTAAGACCAAACTTTTTAAGAAAGGATGTTTTCCAAGATAGGCTTTTAGAAAATCTATACTAACGCGAATTTCTTCTTGGGCATCAATGGTTGGTTTAACGCCTAATTGTTTAATAATTTCACTTTGTAAACTCATAGTTCGTTATCTCCTTTCTCATTGGAAGCTGCCACTCGTTTGCGGACTTTTTCCATAATCGCCATCTTGTGGTTCCAACAATCCGTGGACAAGTCCACTGGGTATTGTTGCGGATTAAGGTCTCGTTTGTATTCTTCCCACAGTGAATTCAAACTATCTTGGGCATAGTGTTTGATTTCTTCTAAGTCTGGCAAGTCATAAACCAGCTGCCCTTTTTCAAAAATCGGAACCAAAACCGGACGGGCTTCAAAGTTGCGAATGGTTTTATTGATAAAGGTATGCACAGGGTGGAACATAAATAGCTCGTCTTCTTCTCGAGGATCTTCATCCCAAAGCGTAATGTAGTCTCCTTCTGATTTTCCATCAGATTTGCGATTAATTCGCCAAACTTGTTTTCTACCAGGCGTGCTGACTTTTTCTGCATTACTGGAAAGTTTAATCGTGTCTTCCATAATCCCTTCATCATTTTCAATGGAAACTAGTTTGTAAACTGCGCCTAAAGCAGGTTGATCGTAAGCGGTGATTAACTTCGTGCCCACACCCCAAACGTCAATTTTGGCTTTTTGCATTTTTAAACTTAAAATCGTATTTTCATCTAAGTCATTGGAAGCATAAACTTTGGCTTCTGTAAAACCAGCTTCATCTAATTGTTCCCGAACGCGCTTGGAAATATAGGCCATATCTCCAGAGTCAATTCGCACCCCTTGGAAATTGATTTTATCTCCCATTTCCTTAGCAACTTTAATCGCTGTAGGTACTCCTAATTTCAACGTATCATAGGTATCCACTAAAAAGACACAATCTTTATGGGTTTTGGCATAAGCCATAAAAGCGTCGTAATCATTACCATAAGATTGTACAAGGGAATGGGCATGGGTACCGCTAGCAGGAATCCCAAAGACTTTCCCCGCTCGCACATTACTAGTCGCATCGGCACCCCCGATATAAGCAGCACGGGTCCCCCAAAAAGCCGCATCCATTTCTTGCGCCCGACGCGAACCAAATTCTAACAATGGATCGTCACCGATAACGGATTTTATCCGGGCAGCCTTCGTGGCAATTAAGGTTTGAAAATTAACCATATTTAACAAAGCTGTTTCAATCAATTGGGCTTGGCCTAAAGGTCCTTCGATTTGCACGATAGGTTCATTAGCAAAGACTAAATCCCCTTCTTTTGCTGAACGAACGGAACACTTAAACTCAAAGTCCGCTAAATATTGTAAAAACGCTTCTGGATAGCCGCCAACTTCTCGTAAGTAGTCTAAGTCGCTTTTGCTAAACTTCAATTCTTCTAAATAGTGAACCAGTCGTTCCAGGCCCGCGAAAATCGCATAACCGTGTTGGAAAGGCATCTCCCGAAAATAGCATTCGAAAACCGCATTCCGATCAGCCCGACCTAGTTCCCAGTAAGTTTGCATCATATTGATTTGATAGAGATCCGTGTGTAGTGTTAAACTATCATCCGGATAATGTTTCATGTCAATACTCCTCTCCGCCTTGATTTTATCCAAGGCCTACGCTTTTTATTATAGCAAAAAAACGCTAAAAGTAGCGGAAAAAGGCGCTTCTTGTAGACAAAAGCCCGAAAAAATACAAAAAACCCGCCAAATTTGACGGGTATCATTTCTGATTATTGAATTAGCTAGCCACATTTCCTGTGCTGTCGGCAGCATCCATGGAGACGACCACGATATCTTTTCTGGCAACGCTGAATTTCACACCAGCATCTAGCATCCGTTGTTTCATTTTTACATCTACATGGACTTGGTCTCGCTCTGTGTGCAACAAGCGATGAATGGCCATATCGACTTCTGTGCGCTTAATCTTTTTCTTCGTATCCAGCATGACTAAATAAATTTTATCATAAGTGTCCACATAGATGATTTGGACACGATCTAGTGTATAAAGTTTATAATATTTGATTGAGACATTATCAAACAAATATTGTGTAATATTCGGGTAAAATGTTTTTAAGTTTAGATTGCGATTAATTGGTGATTCGATTAATTTCATAGCATGACCTTCCTTTAATCGGTTTTTGAAAACGTTTATTTTTTATAAATTCATTATAACATAGAAATTTGAAGGATTTTTGATTTTTTTCTTGACCTTTCCCTTACGTCAACCTGTAAACTGAATTTGTTCATAAGAGAGGATGTTTTAAATGGAGTACACCATTCAACAATTGGCCCACTTGTCTGGGGTCACCCCACGCACGTTGCGCTATTACGATCAAGAAAATCTACTGCCCCCAAAACGGATCACTAGTTCCGGGTACCGGATTTATGGCAGCAAACAAGTAGACCTTCTACAACAAATTTTATTCTTAAAGCAATTTGGTTTAAAATTAACAGATATTAAGGCCATTTTAGCTAATCCCGACTTCGATATGAAACCTCTCTTAGAACAACAAAAGGTCACATTAACCCAACAGTTGACCCAAATCCAAGGCCAATTGCAAAACTTAGAAGCAACCTTGGCCTATTACAAAGGAGAGAAAGACATGACCGATCCAGAAAAATTTGCCACTTTTAAAGCTGAAAAATTAGCAGAAAACGAAGCCAACTATGGTTCCGAAATCAGAGCGCGTTACGGTGAAGACGCGGTAAAGGCCGCCAATCAAAAATGGCAAGGCATGACCGAAACACAATTTGCTCAAATGAATGCTAATGAAGAACGCCTTTTTGCGAATTTAGAATTGTTGCTTGCAAAAGACGAAACTCCTGACTTAGATTCTGAGATTGCCAAAGGAGCTTTCTTAGCCCATAAAGAATGGCTAAAGATTACCGCCCCTTTTTACAATGCAGAATACCACCGCAGCTTAGGGGAAATGTATGCAGAAGACGAACGCTTTGCTGCTTACTACAACCAGCGTACCAGCAAACCCTCTGCAAAATTATTACGGGATATTATTTTACATTACACTAAAGAAGCCACAAAATAGTAAACCTCTTACTTTCATGAGAATAGTCTTTATCAAAAAAGCTGATGGGTACAGAAAATGTACCCACCAGCTTTTCATTAGTGCCTAAAAATTACATCATACCCATGCCTGGATCCATTGCAGGAGCAGCAGGTGCATTTGGTTCTGGTTTATCCGCAACAACTGCTTCAGTAGTCAACAACAAAGCGGCTACAGAAGCTGCATTTTGCAAAGCAGAGCGGGCAACTTTAGTAGGATCCACAATACCAGCTTCTACCATGTTCACCCATTCGCCGTTAGCTGCATTGAAGCCAATGCCGAATTCTGCATTTTTCAATTTGTCGATGATTACAGATCCTTCATAACCAGCGTTCTCAGCGATTTGACGAACTGGTTCTTCCAAAGCTCGTTGGACGATCTTAATCCCAGTTGCTTCGTCGCCTTCAGCTTCTAAAGCAGAAACTGCTTCGATTACGTTTACTAAGGCTGTACCACCACCGGAAACCATACCTTCTTCCACAGCAGCACGAGTTGCGTTTAACGCATCTTCAATCCGTAATTTCATTTCTTTTAATTCTGTTTCAGTAGGTGCTCCGACTTTAATTACCGCAACCCCGCCGGCTAATTTAGCCAAACGTTCTTGTAGTTTTTCCCGGTCGAAATCAGAAGTTGTTTCACCAATTTGATTTTTAATCAATTGTACCCGAGCTTGAATCGCTTCTGTAGAGCCAGCACCTTCTACGACAGTAGTGTTGTCTTTGTCTACCACGACTTTACTTGCTTGACCTAGACTTTCAATGGTTGCATCTTTCAATTCCAAACCAAGGTCTTCGGTAATAACGGTCGCTCCAGTTAAAATGGCAATGTCTTCTAACATGGCTTTGCGACGATCACCAAAGCCAGGAGCTTTGACTGCTACTACATTGAAGGTACCACGGATTTTATTCAAGACTAAAGTAGGCAATGCTTCACCGTCTACATCGTCGGCGATAATTAACAATGGTTTTGATTGTTGCAAGATTTGTTCTAACAATGGCAAGATATCTTGGATGTTAGAAATCTTCTTGTCCGTAATCAAGATGTATGGATTGTCCAAAACAGCTTCCATTTTATCGTTATCCGTTACCATGTATTGAGACAAGTAACCCCGATCAAATTGCATTCCTTCTACGACATCTAGTTCCGTTTCGATTCCTTTTGATTCTTCAATGGTAATTACCCCATCATTGCCGACTTTTTCCATAGCGTCTGCAATGTATTGGCCAACTTCTACAGAACCAGAAGAAACAGCACCAACTTGAGCAATGGCTTCTTTAGAATCAACTACAGTAGAGTTTTTGTGTAATCCTTCTACAGCAGCTTTAGTTGCTAATTCAATCCCGCGACGAATGCCTAGAGGATTTGCTCCAGCAGTTACGTTTTTTAAACCTTCACGAACGATTGCTTGAGTTAAGACAGTGGCAGTAGTAGTACCGTCGCCGGCAATATCATTGGTTTTAGAAGCTACTTCAGAGACCAGTTTAGCTCCCATGTTTTCAAAATGATCTTCTAATTCGATTTCTTTGGCAATGGTCACCCCATCGTTTGTGATAAGTGGTGAACCATAAGATTTTTCTAAAACCACATTACGACCTTTTGGCCCTAAAGTTACTTTTACTGTATCCGCTAATTTATCTACCCCACGAAGCATTGCGGCCCGGGCATCTTCTGCAAATTTGATTTCTTTTGCCATGAATTCTCACCTCATAAATTTTTTGTTTAACTGTTATTCCACGATTGCCATAATATCTTTGCCATTAACGATTAGATATTCTTGGCCTTCAAATTTCACTTCTGAACCAGCATATTTTTCAAACATTACTTGGTCGCCTACGTTAACGGCAACTGGGGCTTTTTCGCCATTTTCTAAAGTTTGGCCTTCGCCTACTGCAACGACTTCACCAATTTGTGGTTTTTCTTGTGCTGATGATGCCAGTACAATGCCACCAATCGTTTTTTCTTCTTCTTTTGCGACTTGGATAATCACGCGGTCGCCTAATGGTTTTAACACAATGAATCCCTCCAATAGTTTTTTCGTCAGTGTTTTTTGAACCAGTTAGCACTCTGGATAGTCGAGTGCTAACTCACAAGACTTATGATACTCATTTTCGAAAGACTTGGCAAGTTTTTTAGCTGAATAAATTGTAAAAAGGTTGTGAATTTTTTGTGAGGGATTATTTTAGTAAGAAATTTAGAGGAACTCTGGTCCCATAGCTTCTCTCAGTGACAGATTTGGTAACCCACAGGAGAAATTTTCAAAAAAAGAATGCAAAAGACTTTTGAAGCGCGTCTTTCGCATTCTTACTTTACAGTATTAAATTGCAAATAATTCTGTAGCATAATTGGGATCCGTGTCATAGATTTCAAAATCTTCTCCTACGCCTAAATCATGCTCTTTCAACGTATTTTCCATGGTCAAATGAGCGAGTTCTTTCATATTGTTTTCCTTACTCAAATGCCCCAAATAAATTCGTTTGGTATTTTTCCCAATCACATCCGTAATGACCAAGGCGCCATCCTCATTGGACAAATGCCCGCGATCTCCTAAAATCCGTTGTTTCAAACTCCAAGGATAAGGCCCCATGCGTAACATTTCCAAATCGTGGTTACTTTCTACCAAATAAGCATCTGCATCACGAATGATCCCTCGTACATGATCTGAACAATAGCCAGTGTCAGTTAGCATAACAAAGGACTTGCCTTCTTTATGGAAACGATAAAACTGGGGTGCCGCCGCATCGTGAGACACGCCAAAGCTTTCAATGTCCATATCTCCAAAGGTTAACACTTTGCCCATTTCAAAAATTTGCTTTTGTTCCACGGGTACATTGCCAATCATTGAATCCATCGCTTGCCAAGTTTTTTCATTGGCGTAAATATCCAAATGATACTTCCGAGCCAAAACCCCTACACCATGGATATGATCCCGGTGTTCATGAGTGACTAAAATAGCATCTAAATCCTCTGGCTTACGGTTGACTTCTGCTAATAAAGAAGTCACTTTTTTTCCTGAAAGACCCGCATCCACTAAAATCCTTTTTTTATCACTTTCAATATAGAGGGTGTTTCCTGAACTCCCACTGGCTAAAATACTAACATTAAAGGCACTGTTTGCCATTTTGAAACTTCCCTTCTAAACTAGATGGCCTCTCTAACCATCTGGGTTACCTTACTCGCCGTTTCATTATAAGCCGGTCTTTAATTATTTTCCACCTTTTGAACGGAATTGCTAGTAAAGACTTTATTCGTTAAAGCATTGACCCGCTCCACTTGGTAATTTTTGGAGCCTGTATCAATGGCTACAAACCACGCCGGTACATAGACATTTGTGCCTCGAAATTGCAAGCTCAGGGTATAGCTTAACATGCGCCAAGCAATTTTGGACTTTGGCGGAATCCGGTTGTTGATGTACAAAGTTTCAATGGCATCTTGTTCCGAATACAAGCTCATCTTTTCCCGCAACTTTTCAATATTAGACAGATGGGTTTGTGTATAACCGGTCACTTTTAGCAAATCATCGGTATTTTCTAACGTAATCTCTAAACGACTGGAAGGATCATTAAAAGGAATCCCTTCAAAACTTTGGCTGGCGGTGATTTCCGGATATTCTTTATCTTCCATGGATAATGTAGGCAAATAGGTGTATTCCGAGCCAAAAAGGACCGCCCCAGGTTGATTCAAATATTTTTTCAAAGCCGGTTCTAAATCATTGGGATTCGTAAAATGAAACCCATCGGCAACTTTTCGCGACAGTTGGTTATTCTCAATGGTCATTCCTGTTGAAGATACACTGGCCTTTGAACTAGCCTTTTGTTGGTCTTTAAACGCTTTATTCATATCAGTAGGTTCTCCGCTTAAATAATAGCCTTCTGCCTTAGCAGTTTCTAAAGGAGCATCGTATTTGATATCATCTGCTTTTAAGCGCTGTTCAATGGCAATTTTTTGATCTGAGGCGGTCACGTTGTCCACTTCACTACGAGCAGAGCGAAAAATACTGAGTAAGAAAATATTGACCCCTAGAAAAGCGAGGAAAAAGATCCATTCGATTCGTTTAAAATCCAATCAATTTCCCTCCCCTGCTAATTTTGCTTTTAATTGTGCTTCAGAATACCACTGGCCATCATATTTCAAATACCACATGGGAATCATATCCACGATTTCATCGGCATTTTTGACTTTTTGCCGTTGGTAGCCAACGACAATTCCTTGAAATAAGGACTGGTTAGCGCCACTGGCTAGCAATTCATCAATCACCGTACTCGTAGCGGGCAATTGAACCGTTTCATCAGAAGGAATGGGAATTTGAATGGTGTTTAAGCTACTCATAATCGTCACATTAGGTGTGGTACTGCCGGTATCTTCTAGGGTAAAGCTGACTTCCCCTTGATAGCCATCCCCAAATACCGGGAATCCTTCAATAAACGTGCGGTAAGTAATATCCTCTTTGCCTCGGTCAAAAAAGCGCAGTGACCCAATACTGGATTCCAAACGATTCACATAATGATAGCTTTGATCGTAAATATCGTCTTCCATTTCTTCATTGCTAGCGAGCTTGCCTTGAAATTCCACGATTTGTTGGTCTTCTGCCACCCGCAACGTCTCAGAATCGCCATACAAAATAGTATCTCCAGCTTCTTCACTACTCTTTACACTTTCAGGCTTTTGGAAAAAAGCATTGCGGAAAACCGTGTACGCTTGCGTGGAAGCGATGTAGCTGTATTGTTTTAAGGTAATTGGTTCATCAGAATTGTATTGCAAACCCTGAATTTTCTTGTCGCCAGTCATCTGAATCCAGCTGACTTTCGTGTCATTTAAGGCTTCTTTGACCTTCGTTAAATCCAAATCAAAGTCACCTTCAATCACTTGGTTCCGTCGAGGGTTTACAAAGCGAATCAAACCATTTTTAAAATCGATTTGAATCTTGGTAAAGAAACTCTCTTTTCCTTCCCCAAGCGCTTTTAACTCCCCTTCTTCTACATTTACCTGAAAAATTTTAGCATATTCATATAATTGGAAAGAACCAAAGTAATTTAGTTCAACTCCTTCTGAAATATCTGCTACTGCGGCAAATTCATCGTCATTGTCATATTCTCGATCTTTTAAATTAGTAATTTTTCCTTTTAAAATTTGTTCATGGACTTTGCTAATCAAAGTTTCACCAGTTCCCATGCGAACATCTTCCGTCGAGTTCACCCAAATCAAGCGTGTGGGTAAGAAAACTTCATCTGGCTGACGATAAGTAGTTGTCGCGACGACATTGCTCTCCTCATCCCCCAGCTGACTTCTAGCATCGGAACTGAGCCAAATTTCATAAGAAAGATAAACGCTTAAGAGAATTAAGAAAATTAAGCCGATGCGAATAATCTTTTCCGATCGTTTCATTCCCACCAATCCTCCTCATAAGGTTCATAAGGTAATGTGATAAAGAAGGTAGATCCCCGACCTTCTTGACTTTCTACCCAAATATTGCCACCGTGAGCTTTAATCACTTCTTTTGTAATTGCAAGCCCTAGCCCTGTGCCCCCTTGTTTGCGAGCACGGGCTTTGTCCACCCGATAAAAACGGTCAAAAACTTTCTGCAAGTCTTTTTTAGGAATCCCCAAACCTTGGTCAGAAATACTCAACAAAATATTATTGTGGGTTTCTGACAAGTGTACCGTAATCGTACCGCCATCCGGAGAATACTTAATGGCATTGTTCATGATATTGTCAATCACTTGGATAATCTTATCCGTGTCTACTTCTGCCCAAAGATCTCGCTGAGTGAAATCGCGGCGAATCCGATATTTTTTGCCTTTTTCCTCATTGTTCATCATCATGTCAAAACGATCTAATACAAAGGAAACCAATTCATTGATGTTGATGTACTCTAGCTGTAACGTGGCTTGCTGGCTATCCATTCGGGACAAGTCCAACAAATCATTAATCATGCGGATCATCCGATCGGTTTCATCTAAGGTAACCTTTAAGAAATTTGGTGCGATTTCTTCGTCTTTCCAAGCGCCTTCACTTAAGGCTTCGATATAACTGCGCATGCTGGTCAATGGCGTCCGCAATTCGTGGGAGACATTGGATACGAATTCTCGGCGTTCTTGCTCGGTTTTTTCTTGTTCCGTAACATCGTGCATCACTGCAACTAAGCCAGAGATAAATCCAGACTCCCGACGAATCATAGCAAAATCAGTTCGTAAGACCACATTGCCTCGGTAAGGATTTTCCCGATTGATCAGCATTTCATCTGGTTTTTCTAAAAGTTTTCGCAAGGTATAGTCTTCTTCAATCCCCAAAAGTTCAAGGATTGATTGGCCAATAACCTCTTCTCCTTTGACATTTAGCAAGGTCATCGCCATTTCATTAATCGACGTGACTTTCCCTCGTCGGTCTGTGGCAATCACCCCGTCAGTCATATGAGAGAGGACGCTATCCAGTCGATTGCGTTCGGATTCCATGGCATCTTGAGTTTCTTCAATTCGCTCTCCTAGTTGGTTAAAAGTTTCTGCCAACTGACCCAACTCATCTTTTCCATACACCGTAACCCGGCGACTGTAATCTCCTCTGGCAATTCGCATAGCCTGTTCTTGCATTTCCCCAATGGGCTGAGTAATCGAGCGAGCCACTAGCACCGCTACTACAATGGAAATCGCGGCCGCAAGGAGTGAGGCGGTTACGAAGATAAAGGCCGTATCTCGAATTTCACTGTATTGTTTTTCAATATCGCTCTTCATAAATAAAGCACCTACAACAGTGTCTCCTGTGGTGGACAAAATGGGTTGCACCACAATATAGACCCGGCGATTGGTGTCTTCATCATAAGCTGTCTTCGTCAGATAGCTCAAATCGTTAATGTCTTGATAATCGTTCTTTTTACCAATCAAACTTTTGTCCGTTAAAGGCGCCGCTCCCATGATAATCCCATTGGCATCTACTACTCGCACTTCCAAAACATCGGTAGTGCGGCTGTTTTCAATAATGCGCTGAATATTATCATAGGTTTCATCGGTTTCTTTTTGGCCTACTTCATTGGCAAAAGAAGGAGCCAACGCCGCAGCCTGGTCCTTCATATTGTCTGTAAAGTTTTTGATTGTGGAACGTTCTAATCCGCGAATAAAATACGCCCCGATAATCTCGATCGAAATCAACAAGATCAAGATAAATGCCAGGGCGATTTTAAAGTTCACTGATTGGAAAAAGCGAACCTTTTTTTTCATTTGCTACTCCTGTTCCGGGTTGCGTAAATAATAGCCTACGCCCCGTCTAGTTACTAAGTAATTGGGATGGCTTGGGTTGTCTTCAATTTTTTCCCGCAAACGTCTCACCGTTACATCCACTGTTCGCACATCACCAAAATAATCATAACCCCACACGGTTTGCAATAAGTGTTCCCGGGTCATGACTTGACCCAAATGTTTTGCCAAGTAATGTAAGAGTTCAAATTCTCGGTGAGTTAATTCAATGGTACTACCATTTTTAGTCACCATATAAGCTTCTGGTAAAATAGTCAGATTGCCAATGGTTAAATCATTATTGGCTTCTTCTTCTGCTTCTTTTGTCGCTTGAGAACCACGGCGCAAATTTGCTTTCACCCGTGCGATTAATTCGCGATTGGAGAAAGGTTTCGTCACGTAATCATCGGCCCCTAGTTCTAAGCCTAAAACTTTGTCGATTTCTGAATCCTTTGCAGTCACCATAATAATCGGCATATCGTAGTTTTTCCGAACTTCTCGAGCTACTTCTAACCCATCAATTTTTGGCAACATCAAATCCAATAAAATCAAGTCCGGTTCGACTTCTTTCACCTTTTCAATGGCTTCTTCCCCATCATAGGCTGTATATACATCATAGCCTTCTTTATCAAGGTTAAATTTCACGATGTCGGAAATGGGCTTTTCGTCATCGACAACTAGTATCTTTTTCACAAAGAGCACCTCGTCTATTCTTTAGATTATGTTCCTTATTAT
>NZ_JBCOJC010000051.1:0-17005 GCF_040925905.1 Enterococcus sp. 2201sp1_2201st1_C11_2201SCRN_220225 | reverse complement strand
CATGTAGGAGCGTGGATTGAAATAAAGGAAATGGAACCGGTAGAGGCAATCAATCATCAAGTCGCTCCTCATGTAGGAGCGTGGATTGAAATGTTCCTGCAACAGGTCCTTTGAACTGGGACGAAAGACGTCGCTCCTCATGTAGGAGCGTGGATTGAAATACATATATCAAGTTGGCTGGGAAGAACAACGCTAACGTCGCTCCTCATGTAGGAGCGTGGATTGAAATCAATGCAAACTGGAGTCTTGAGAATGTCTGTGTCGGTCGCTCCTCATGTAGGAGCGTGGATTGAAATTCAAAGGAATACTCGAAATACCTAGTAAAATCAGTCGCTCCTCATGTAGGAGCGTGGATTGAAATCATTTTGCAGAAACATTGTCAAAAAACGGAGATATTGTCGCTCCTCATGTAGGAGCGTGGATTGAAATTGACTGCTATCGCTGGTGCTCTTCCGGGCATTATCGGTCGCTCCTCATGTAGGAGCGTGGATTGAAATGTTTATACCAGTTGCTCTACTAGCCTCTCTGACACGTCGCTCCTCATGTAGGAGCGTGGATTGAAATTTATCTTGTACCTGGTGGCGGCCTGTTTATCAAGGTCGCTCCTCATGTAGGAGCGTGGATTGAAATGCTACTTTTGGTATCGACATTGGTGCTATTTTCAGTCGCTCCTCATGTAGGAGCGTGGATTGAAATTAAAATCGTTTACTCGGACATCTTTGATGCTCGTATGTCGCTCCTCATGTAGGAGCGTGGATTGAAATACTATACCGCCAGCTTGTAGTACATATTCCATTGTCGCTCCTCATGTAGGAGCGTGGATTGAAATGGTTGTGGCTTTAGGATTTGCAACAGTAGTGAACCAGTCGCTCCTCATGTAGGAGCGTGGATTGAAATAGGATGGTCAATGACCTCCCAGCCGTATTTGTCCCGTCGCTCCTCATGTAGGAGCGTGGATTGAAATTCTGACTGTTTGAAACAAGCTTGGGTGGAAGCAAAGTCGCTCCTCATGTAGGAGCGTGGATTGAAATATCTTATTACCACCTCTCACAAACCCAATCAAAGTCGCTCCTCATGTAGGAGCGTGGATTGAAATAAGATATCGAGGAACCTGGTGAACTGCTACAAGCAACGTCGCTCCTCATGTAGGAGCGTGGATTGAAATAAAAGTTTCCCACTCCAAATGGTATCAAGGTGCCGGCGGTCGCTCCTCATGTAGAAGCGTGGATTGAAATCAACCAACTGATCCATTAAGATAAAAGATATTTAATGTCGCTCCTCATGTAGGAGCGTGGATTGAAATAGTCCTCATGCAATATACAGGTCTTTATGACGTAAACGTCGCTCCTCATGTAGGAGCGTGGATTGAAATCCATGGAATATCAGAAAGCCTCCATGCTTTACAGGCATGTCGCTCCTCATGTAGGAGCGTGGATTGAAATTAAAACTGGTATTCCTTTACAAAACTCGTCAATTAGTCGCTCCTCATGTAGGAGCGTGGATTGAAATGCTGAACGTGGTGTAAATGTGGGAAGGTTTCTTCTGGTCGCTCCTCATGTAGGAGCGTGGATTGAAATGGATTTCACGAGTAACTGTCCCGTCCTCATTTAATGTCGCTCCTCATGTAGGAGCGTGGATTGAAATAGAGCGTATCTGGGGTAATAATGGGGCGCTTAAAGTCGCTCCTCATGTAGGAGCGTGGATTGAAATCAAAGTGACGGTCCAAAACCGCCATGACATTGTTGTCGCTCCTCATGTAGGAGCGTGGATTGAAATACCTTTTTGATATTAAGCTGATTAACCCCCTCCCCGTCGCTCCTCATGTAGGAGCGTGGATTGAAATGCCACCAGAAAATGGGAAGACGTTGCAATACTATCACGTCGCTCCTCATGTAGGAGCGTGGATTGAAATCAAAATGGGACACTATTGAGATTAGCGGCAAGAGTGTCGCTCCTCATGTAGGAGCGTGGATTGAAATATTTTCCAAGGGACATGTGCCCGTACGTGGGAAGTCGCTCCTCATGTAGGAGCGTGGATTGAAATTTTATATAGATAACCAGATATCATAAAGAACAAGTCGCTCCTCATGTAGGAGCGTGGATTGAAATTAGATGGCGTTGTCTGATTGGTAATCAAACTCCCCAGTCGCTCCTCATGTAGGAGCGTGGATTGAAATGATATTTCAGGGTATTGAACCGGTAGCGGTCTAATGTCGCTCCTCATGTAGGAGCGTGGATTGAAATACGGTGGTTTGTAACACCTATCCGCCTGCGTTTCTGTCGCTCCTCATGTAGGAGCGTGGATTGAAATATTTCCTTCTTGTTTTTAAAGTAACCAAACATAATGTCGCTCCTCATGTAGGAGCGTGAATTTGTATTGTCCCCAGGCGTCAGGTATACTTTGGTTTGAGGTGAGGGCATGTTGAAATATGTTGAGATTGCGGATATTATCCGGGAACGCATCAAAAATCAAACCTATCCCACAGGTTCTTTTTTGCCTAATCAAGTTGATTTGGTTACAGAATTTAATGTCAGTCGCATGACGGTTAAAAAAGCGGTTAATATTTTGATTATGGAAGGGTTAGTGCTTTCAAAAAGAGGAGCAGGGACGAAGGTTTTGGATCCTAGTTTTTGGGGGAAAGATACTAGTCCGGTAGATCAATACCAAGGGTTGAGCTACCAAATGAAACAACGGGGACAGAAGTTGACTAGTCAAATTATTCGCTTTGAAGTAGGATTGCCCACGGACAAAGTTCAAAAAATGCTCAAGCTAGGAGCTGGGGAAGAAGTCTATGACATCATTCGCCTGCGCTTATTGGATGAACAGCCTTATATTTTGGAACATTCCTTTATGCCTGTAAGATTAGTGCCGGGATTAAAGGAGGATCATTTATTGGCTTCGATTTATGATTACTTATTAACGGATTTGGGATTGCGATTTTCTGGGGTTTCCCGGACGATTCAAGCAGATAAAAGTCACGAGTTAGACCAGACTTATTTAGCATGTGGCATCCACGATCCGATTTTAGAAGTGGAGCAAGTGGTGTATTTAGAAAATGGCGTACCTGTGGATTATTCCACGAGTCATAACCGCTATGATGTGCGGGGCTATTCGATGCTGGACTTCAAGCATATGAATTTAGAGTGAGTGACTAGTAAAACTAGTCGGAAATCACATTATGCCGATTTTTTTCGAATTGGTTTGTGATCGTTATTTTGTTTTAGTAAAATGGAACCACAAAAAACCTCCTAGGTTGGTTAGGCCTAGGAGGTTTTTTAAATAAAGCTGGTGTGAATGGAAAAATTTCCAACACGTTGTTGTGAGAATCTTCCCCAAAATTCTCTGCACCTTTATTATAGCGGAAAAACCTTGATATGTTAAACAATGTGTGCCTGAGATAAATAAAAGTTTATGCAAAAAGAAAGGTAGTTTTTGCGTAATTTATTTAATGACTCAAAAGATGTGATTTCTGTAATTGAATATAAGTTTTAAGGACAGCAGATTCCTTTTAGCTTCATGAATTACTTGAGAATAACACAACAACGAGTAATACAATTGCTTGTGAAAAATAAATTTCGATAGTTATTTAAATCTGTTTTGTAAAAGGAGGCGGTGCTAGTTGGCACGGCCTCCTTTACTGAGTTATTGACGAGTAAATGGATCACTGGAAATTCCTTGAGCCAATACTTGCCCAGCGTATTCCTGAGCAGAGAATAGGGAGTGATCCCGGTAGTTGCCACATTCTTTTGCAGAAACGGCGGGAACGCTTGTGGCAGCTACTACGTGTTTTTCTAAAACAGTGGTCAAAGCATCACGAATTTCTGCTGGGGAGTGCTCTCCCCACAGGATTAAGTAAAAGCCGGTACGACACCCCATGGGAGATAAGTCGATAACGCCATCTACATAATCTCTGAGATTAACTGCAAGTAAGTGTTCTAAAGTGTGCAATGCTCCTGTAGGCAAAGCATCTTGATTAGGTTGTAAGAAACGCAGGTCGTATTTTTCGATGCGGGCACCTGCTTGGTTCTCAGAGCCAGCTAATCGTACATAAGGAGCTTTTACCAAATTGTGATCTAATTCAAAACTTTCCACTTTTGCCATAATGTACCTCCAATGAATGTATAAGTGGAGTAATCATAGCAAATTTTCTATGTTGGTGCAATTCTCGATGAAAAAGCAAAGGTTTAATGAGTATTTTTATTCAAATATACGGATTATTCTGATTTTTATAAAGAAGGTTACTGTATTTTTCAGTAAGATGTGCTAAAATAGCACAAATATGATAATGGGAGTGGTATTGATGACTGGTTATAAGGTTGCGGTAGTGGGGGCTACAGGTGCTGTTGGAACAAAGATGATTGAAATGTTGGAACAGTCCACTTTGCCGATTGAGAACGTAAAATTATTAGCTTCCGCTCGTTCTGCTGGACAAACTCGGAAAGTTTTTGGACAAGAAATCGTCATTGAAGAATTGGTACCAGATTCTTTTACTGATATTGATATTGCGCTGTTTTCAGCCGGTGGTGGAATTTCCAAACAATTTGCCTCAGAAGCTGTGAAACGAGGGGCTGTCGTAGTGGACAACACTAGCGCTTTTCGAATGACAGAAGGCGTACCTTTAGTGGTACCAGAAGTTAATCCTGAAGCATTGAAAGAGCATAAAGGGATTATTGCCAATCCAAACTGTTCTACCATTCAAATGATGGTGGCCTTAGAACCGATTCGCAAAGTAGCAGGGCTGAACCGAATTATCGTTTCCACTTATCAAGCAGTTTCCGGCGCTGGTGCCAAAGCGATGGAAGAGATGAAGCGTGAAACATTGGCTTATTTAGACGGTACGCCCGTGGATGAATTAAATCCAGAAATTTTGCCTTGTGGGGGCGATAAAAAACATTATCCTATCGCTTTTAATGCTTTGCCTCAAATCGATGTCTTTTCCGATGAAGATTACACCTATGAAGAGTGGAAAATGATCAATGAAACCCATAAAATCATGTCAGACGATAGTATTAAAGTGGCGGCTACTTGTGTGCGGATTCCAGTCTTTTCTGGTCATTCTGAGTCAATTTATATTGAAACAGAAAAAGAATTAACCACCCAAGAAATCAAAGAACTTTTAGCCCAAGCGCCGGGAGTTATTTTAGAAGATGATCCTAGCCAACAAATTTACCCTCAAGCGTTAAATGCAGTGGGTAAAAAAGAAACCTTCGTCGGTCGGATTCGTCGTGATTTAGATGTGAAAAATGGCTACCACATGTGGGTGGTTTCCGATAACCTTTTAAAAGGTGCGGCTTGGAACTCAGTTCAAATCGCCGAAACGTTACACGAAATGGATTTAGTTAAAGTAAAATAGCCTTGAAATTGAGCGGGTCTTAATGGACCGCTCAATTTTTTTTGAACGTTTATTAAGCTGATTTATCAACTGTATCGAGGAGCAGTATTCCTAAAATAGGGACAGAGACTTCTTTTCCGGAGTTTGTCAAATCGGGAAATCTATGGGAAAATAAGCGAAAGAAAATAAGGAGTTTGAGAAATGATTGCAATTTTTTTGATCTTTTTTGGATTAGGGTTATGGGCATATCTTTCAGGTGGAAAATCTGAGAGTATTCGTTATAAAGGGTTGGCCCAAAAAGCGCTAGGAAAACAGGTGGTGCCCTTTGTTCACCGGATTTTAGGAATACTGTTAATGGTGACGGCAGCTATTGGTGGCATTTATTATCAATTTTTTAATTCCTTTTCCCAGCAAACCTTCTTTTGGGGCTACTTACTGATTACTTTGCTGTGCTTTTTAATTAGTGATTTAGTAGCCGTTGCACGTTTTAAAAATAACTAGTAAGTCAGTCTGTTTTAAAAAGACTGGCTTTTTTTGGCTCAAACTTCTTTTGGAAATCGATTTCATCTAAGGTTTTCATTAATCTTCGTCTGTATTGCCCGCTTTTTTGGCTTCATTAGTGTATAATGTTCACTGGATGCTTAGGCGCATGAGGCTTTTTAAGAAATCTACCGAAATCAGCTCGCTTTAGGGAAGCTAGAGTGATTGTGATTGCGGACTATCCAACCAAATATATAGAAGAGGTGAATGTTTTGAGCAACAAGACAATCAAAATTATTCCACTCTCTGGAGTACGGGAAAACGGCAAGAATATGTACTTAGCAGAAGTGGAAGAAGATATTTTTATCTTCGACTGTGGATTAAAATATCCAGACAATGACTTATTAGGAATTGATACGGTAATTCCTGACTTTACTTATTTAGAAGAAAATGCCGAACGAGTAGTTGGAGTTTTCTTAACCCACGGCCATGCCGATGCTATTGGGGCGTTGCCTTATTTATTGGAACGCTTGGAAGTGCCGGTTTTCGGTACGAAATTAACCATTGAGTTGGCAAAAATCAATGTGCATAAAAATGAAAATACGAAGAAGTTTAAAGACTTCCATGTGATTGATGAACATACGGAAATTGACTTTGGAAGTGGTGTGGTCAGCTTTTTCCCTACCACTCATTCCATTCCCGATTCAGTAGGTATTTGCTTGAAAACTAGTGAAGGCAATATCGTTTATACAGGGGATTTCAAGTTTGACCAAACGGCAGTCTCGATGTATCAAACGGATTTTGCTCGTTTAGGGGAAATCGGCAAAGAAGGGGTTTTGGCCCTTTTAAGTACTTCTAGCAATGCGGAAAATCCAGCGCCTGTGGCCTCGGAGTTGACGATTGCGGATGAAGTTAGCGATACGATTTTTTACTGGGAAGGCCGGATCATTGTGGCCATGGTGGCTTCCAATCTTCAACGGCTCCAACAAGTCTTAAATGCGGCTCACCGCGCAAATCGGAAAGTGGTTTTAACAGGTCAAGACTTTGGTCGCATCATCCGCACTGCCATGAAACTAGGCAAAATTGAAGTGCCCGATGATGACATGTTGATTACGCAAAAGGAAATGAAACAATACCCACCTGAACAAGTGATTGTTTTGGAAACCGGCCGTATGGGAGAACCAATTAAATCCTTACAACGGATGGCTAATGGCACCCACCGCACACTGCGGATTCAAGAAGGGGATTTGGTGTACATTACCACTACGCCAACCACCGCTATGGAAACCAATGTGGCTAAGACCGAAGATATCGTCTTTCGAGCAGGGGGCACGGTGAAGATGATTTCCGAAAATCATCGGGTTTCCGGCCATGCGAATCCTGATAATTTACAGTTAATGCTGAATTTAATGAAACCAAAATTCTTTTTACCAGTGCAAGGAGAATACCGGCAACTGGCGGCTCATGCTGAGCTAGCAGAAAAAGTTGGTATCTTGAAGAAGAACATCTTTATCACGGTTAAAGGAGATGTTTTGGAATACCGCAACGGGGAAATGGTTCCTGGTGGTGTGGTACCTGCAGAGAATGTATTGGTGGACGGTATTGGCGTGGGCGACATTGGCAATATCGTTTTACGGGATCGAAAAATCTTATCGGAAGACGGAATCTTTATTGCAGTAGTTACCATTAACCGGCGAGAAAAGAAAATTGTCGCCCATCCCCAAATTACTTCTCGTGGTTTTGTCTATGTGAAAACCAGTCGGGATTTGATTCGAGAAAGCGGCGATATGATTACGGAAATTGTGGAAAAACACTTGCAAGACGATGATTTTGAATGGAGCAAGTTAAAACAAGATATTCGTGATCGCGTAGGACGTTACCTCTTTGAACAAACCAAACGCCGGCCGGTAGTTTTGCCAGTGATTATGGAATCCAGTCAACGACATAAAGCAAGACGTTAAGTAGTGGTGAACCGCGCTTCCTTTGGAAGGTGCGGTTTTTATATGAAGGAGGCACATGATGAGTTTTAATAAATACACGTTACGGGTGGTCATTGCGGGGATTGTCTTTTATCTGCTGTTGAATTTATTGCTGCCAAATTTAAACTTTGTGGCCCAAATTTTAATTGCTTTTGGTTTTTTCTTCGGTATTTTAGGACTATTTCCTAGCGTTCGACGCTTTTTTATGGATAGTAAGAAATAATTCTATTTTGCCAGCTTTTAAGATTTCTCTAGAATGAATGACATGAATCGTTGCTATTTTTGAAAAAAGAGGCTTTTTTTGATTGACTGGTCTTCATGAACTAGCTTTCTTGGGTTTTGATTTAATTTTCGAGAGCTGAGTTCGTTCATTCTTTCTGACGATTAAAGCTCGAAATTAAGTTTTTTAAAGAAAATCGCTGCTTTTTGGTCTATACAATTGCACCGAAAAAAGAAGCATGCTATAATTGGGCTATACCAAATACAAGAAAGCAGGGCTGAACATGGAAATCATTCGAGTGAAAGATGCACAAGCAGGGGGAGCAAAAGCCTTCGAACTAATCAAAGCGGGGATGGATCAAGGAATTAAAACTTTGGGACTAGCAACAGGGAGTACGCCGATTCCTTTGTACCGTCAAATGACTGCTAGCGATTTAGATTTTTCGCAACTGACTTCTGTGAACTTGGACGAATACGTGGGACTAGGCGTGGAAGACGAACAAAGCTACCGTCACTTCATGAATGAAAACTTGTTTGATAAAAAGCCTTTTAAAGAAACTTTTGTGCCAAATGGTAAAGCTGCAGATCTTGAAGCAGAATGCCAACACTATGATCAAATTATTGACGAACATCCAGTAGATATCCAAATTTTGGGAATTGGTCGCAATGGTCATATTGGCTTTAACGAACCAGGAGCTGATTTGCAAGGAACAACTTCTGTAGTTGATTTAACAGAATCCACCATTGAAGCCAACAAGCGCTTTTTCGATAAAGTGGAAGACGTGCCTACTAAAGCAATTTCCATGGGAATCGCTTCTATTATGAGAGGCAAACAAATCATCTTAATGGCATTTGGTGAAGACAAAGCAGATGCGATTCACGAAATGATCGAAGGCCCAGTAACCAACCATTTACCTGCCTCAGCTTTGCAAAACCATGACAATGTAATCGTAATTGTAGACGAAGCTGCTGCAAGTAAATTATAAGAAAAGCCAAAAAACGCTGAAGATTAGTTTTCAGCGTTTTTTTGATAGCCTAAGATATAAAAATTTCACAAGTAAAAATTCCATAATAACAAGTCTAACTATGTTTAGCTTCACGAATGAATGCGTTCGGTCTATTTTACCGATAGAAAAGTTTGTAAGAAAAAGGCCAGTGCACCAGTTAAAAGACCAGTGGCAAAGTTTACTCCATCATTGGTAAAATGAGGGATACCGGCGACATAGGAATTTTGAAGGTTCTTTTCTTTCTTTTTATCCGTTAAAGCACCCGTAGCGTCGCGATACTTGACTTGAAAGGTTGCGCCTAACATACTATCAAGTACCGTTCCGATAAAACCTAATAGCCAGACTAAAAGCCCAGTTACGATTTTTGTCTGGGGCAGAAAAAGAAAATGAGGTAGCCACCAAGTAAAAGCAATTAAAGCACTTCCTAAGGCACCAGCCAGAAGTCCAACTAGACTAATAGCGCCAGAAAGACCAGCAGGAGCTACTTTAAAAGAAAAGAGTAAACGGGGAGGGCGTCGGCTTAAAACCCCGATTTCTGAAGAACAAGTGTCAGCACAGGCCGCAGCAATTACGCTGATTTGGCAAAGGACAAAACGAGGATCTTCCGATAAAACTTCCAGTAATAAAAAAATTAGTAAAGGGCCACAATTTGATAGTACTTGCCAGGCATCGCGGGGACCATCTTTATCACTGGCTAATGGAGAAGCCCCGTGTTTTTTGATCGCTTGCAACAAATAGCTACTGCCAAAAAAGAGAAAGAGGTAAAGTGCCATTGCCGGGGATAAAGCAAAAATAGCTGTGCCTAAAATAGCCATGGCCCACGCGCCGCTTTTAGAAAGCCAACCGAAAAGAGAACTAAAAAAAGCTAAGATACTTGTGCCCATCAGGCCAAATAAAACGAGATAAAAGGTAATCATGACTGCTTTCCTTTACTGTAATAATTTGATTCTAGTGTACCATATGAAAGCCATAAAAAAGCCACAAGGAATTTTGCTTAAAAATCCCTTGTGGCTTTTTAGTTTGTATTGGGAAAAGAATCGTCAAATTAACGGATACTTATAAACCAATTTGATAATCATCGTCTTCCATGGCTTCTACCGTACCTAAAAGATAACCATTCCCCACTTGAGAGAAGAAATCGTGATTGGAGGTACCAGTAGAAATCCCGTTCATAACGATCGGATTTACATCATCGGCAGTGTCAGGAAAGAGGGGATCTTGCCCTAGATTCATTAAGGCTTTATTGGCATTGTAACGCAAGAAAGTTTTCACTTCTTCGGTCCAGCCAATCTCATCATAAAGCGCTTCGGTGTAGTGAACTTCATTTTCATAAAGCTCATACAATAAATTATACAACCAGTCTTTCAACTGTTCTTGCTCTGCTTGGGGTAGTTCGTTAAAACCTAGTTGGAATTTATACCCAATATACGTCCCGTGAACACTTTCATCCCGGATAATTAACTTAATAATTTCCGCCACATTCGCCAGTTTATTATTACCCAAGTAATATAAAGGGGTATAAAAACCAGAATAAAAAAGGAAAGTTTCCAAAAAGACGCTGGCAATTTTCTTTTCTAAAGGTGTGCCGTTTTTGTAAATTTCATTGATCCGTTCGGCTTTTTTTTGCAAATAGACATTGGTATTGGTCCATTCGAAAATTTCTGCGATTTCTTTAGTGGTATTTAATGTGGAAAAAATCGAGGAATAACTTTTCGCATGGACAGATTCCATAAATTGAATATTGTTTAAGACTGCTTCTTCATGAGGCGTGCGCACATCTTTGCGCAACTGATCCATCCCGCTTTCTGACTGCACGGTATCCAGTAAGGTCAGCCCACCAAAGACTTTCCCCACTAAATCTTTTTCTGCAGCACTAAGACTGCGCCAGTCATCTAAATCATTGGATAAGGGAATTCGAGTGTCCAGCCAAAATTGCTCTGTCAGTTTTTCCCAGGTGGATTTGTCGATAATGTCTTCTATTTCATTCCAGTTAATCGCCTTGTAATACGTACTCATGTTGTCCTCCTTGTTTGATGGCTTCGTAAAAATAATGGATTAAATCACGCAGCTTTCACATTGGTTGGCGCCGATTTCTTCTTGATCGTCGGTGAAAGTCCGCACGTAGTAAATCGACTTGATTCCTTTATGAAAAGCGTAGTGACGCAAAATATTCAAGTCCCGGGTAGTTTGTTTGGTCGTCTTCGTTTTCCATTCATATAAACCTGCGGGAATTTCGGAACGCATAAACAAGGTCAAGCTCATCCCTTGGTCGATGTGGGTTTGGGCTGCAGCATAGACATCAATTACTTTGCGCATATCCATGTCATAGGCCGATTTGTAATAAGGAATAGTGTCATTGGACAAGTAAGCTGCTGGATAATAAATTTTGCCGATTTTCTTTTCTTGCCGTTCTTCAATCATGCGAGTAATGGGATGAAGACTAGCGCTGGTGTCATTAATATACGAAATTGAACCATTTGGTGCTACAGCTAGACGATTTTGATGGTAAAGGCCGGTAGCTTGGACTTTGGCTTGCAAGTCTTGCCAATCCTTAGCCTCAGGGATAAAGATTCCTTCAAAGAGTGCTTTGACTTTTTCGGATTTTGGCAGGTGCTGTCCCGCGGTATATTTATCAAAATAAGTTCCGTCGGCGTATTTTGATTTTTCAAAGCCTACAAAACTTTGGCCACGTTCTTGGGCGATTTGATTAGATGCCACTAGTGTCCAGTAGTTTAACAACATAAAGTAAATATCGGTAAATTCAATAGCCTCTAAAGAACCGTATTCTATATGATTTTTAGCAAAGTAAGTGTGCAGTCCCATGGCACCTAAGCCGATGGTATGAGCTTCTTGATTGCCTTTTACAATGGAAGGGACAACATCAATTTCTGAGTGGTCGGTGACATACGTCAATGCTCGGGTCATGTTTTTAACCGATTGACCAAAATCGGGGCTTTTCATTAAATTGACGATATTAGTAGAACCTAAATTACACGAGATATCTGTGCCTAAAACCTCGTATTCTTGAGCACCATTAATCACAGAAGGCTGTTGGACTTGTAAAATTTCTGAACAGAGGTTGCTCATAATAATCTTGCCATCAATAGGATTTGCCTTGTTGGCCGTGTCGATATTGACAATATAAGGGTAGCCGGATTCTTGTTGGAGTTTAGAAATTTCATTTTCCAAATCCCGTGCTTTAATCTTAGTCTTGCGGATTTTTGGATTGGCTACTAAATTGTCGTATTCTTTGGTGATGTCCACATAGGAAAATGGCACGCCGTATTCTAATTCCACACTGTAAGGACTAAAGAGATACATCTCCTTGTTTTCAGCGGTTAATTGGTAAAATTTATCTGGAACTAAAACTCCTAGTGACAATGTTTTTACCCGGATTTTTTCATCGGCATTTTCTTTTTTTGCAGATAAGAAATTGATGATGTCGGGATGAAAGACGTTAAGATAAACTACGCCGGCTCCTTGGCGTTGGCCTAGTTGATTGGAATAACTAAAGCTATCTTCAAAGAGCTTCATTACCGGCATCACCCCGCTGGCTGCTCCTTCGTACCCTTTAATCGGCGCTCCGGCTTCTCGCAAATTGGATAAAGTAATCCCCACACCGCCACCAATACGAGATAGTTGCAAGGCAGAATTAATGCCGCGTCCGATGGAGTTCATATCATCGGTAATCTGAATTAGAAAACAAGAAACCAATTCACCTCGGCGTTTTCTGCCGGCATTTAAGAATGACGGGGTCGCAGGCTGGTAGCGCTGATGAATCATTTCATCTGCCAAGCCCATGGCTAAGTCTTCATCTCCGTTGGCAAAGTACAAAGCATTGATCGCCACTCGATCTTCATAGCCTTCTAGATAAAAAGCCCCATCGTTGGTTTTTAGCGCATATTGAGAATAAAACTTATAAGCCGCCATAAAGGATTTAAATTGAAAATTTTGCTCATATAAAAAAGCATAAAGCTTGTCTAAAAAAGCAGGGGTATATTGGGCTAAAAATTCTGGTTCTAGAAAATCTTCCGCCACTAAATAATCCAATTTTTCCTGGGTAGTACTAAATTTTTTAGTATTTGGTCCCACGTTTTCGGCTAAGAAGGCTGTCAGTGCTTCTTGGTCTTTATTTAAAGGAATTTGACCGTTTACCGGACGATTGATTTCGTTGTTTAATTTATAGTAGCTCACATCTTTTAGGTCTTTAAGACTCATTATTTTCCCTCATTTCGATTATCTATGCGGTTGAAACCAGTAAAAAAGACTAGGACAACTTGCCCCAGCCCGTCACAATTGTCTGTGGGAATCTTATCTGGTTGAAAAATTAAGAAACTAGTTGGCGTAATTCTTCCGGACGAAAACCAACAATAGCCGCATCGGTGGTCTTTAAAACTGGCACGGAACGAAACCCAGCTGCTTTTAGGCTTTCCACTGCTTCTGGTTGCTCGTCAATATTGATTTCGTTAAAGGAAACTTGATGTTCCGCTAAAAAACGTTTTGTTAATTTGCACTGCATACAGTTATTTTTTGAGTATAAGGTAATCTCCATAAGTAACTCCTCCAAATTCATCCTTGGTACATTCTAGTATAATCTTCCTTTTCCGCAAGTCAAAGGATATGCACTACATCTTGTGGTTTGTTGATAGAACAACCACTATACATTGTGGTGTATAAAAATGATGTACCAATACTCTTTTTGAAACCAAAAGAAGAGAGGAAACCTTACGAGAGCAAGATTTTTTTGAAAATCATTTTATACACTGTCATTTTTAATTATACAGTTTAACGAATCGCAACGCTTTTTTAAAAAATGAATTACCGATACTAGCTCAGGCTGATTGTTTATTAAAGGTTAAGTTTATCAAAAAAGACATGTGAAAATTATTACAAATTCAGAAATTTCATTGACAGAACAATGATTTGTCGCTATTCTCAAAGCAGAAGTTTAATTGAGAATAATTATCATTCCCGATTTAAGGGAGTACTGTTTAGAAAGTGGGGGAAGAGTTTGGGGAGATTAAGCGAGGCAACACCACATAAAACCTACCAAGTCACTGCTGTACCAGAACAAACAGAAGTAAAAAAACATTTACAGGATTTGGGGTTAATTTGTGGTAGTCAAGTCATTTTATTGAAGACACAAGGAGCAAATGGCATTGTTTTATTACATAAGACCCGTTTAGCTTTGGATCAAAGTATTTTACAAGCAATCAAGGTGAAAGAAGTCACCACTCAGACAGAAGTTTTGTCTTTGGGAGAATTGGCTGTGGGAGAACAAGGAAAAGTCATCTCTGTCTTTGGGGAAGGTGCCGTAAGACGACACTTAATGGACATGGGGTTGACGAAAAATGTTCAAGTCACAGTAAAAAAACTTGCGCCATTAGGAGATCCCATTGAGTTGAGTTTGCGAGGATATGCCTTATCATTACGAAAAAGCGAGGCGGAGTACATCTTGGTAGAAAAGGAGGTTACCTCATGAGTGAACTGCAAATTGCTTTAGCAGGTAATCCTAACTGTGGGAAAACCAGTATTTTTAATCAGTTGACTGGCTCCGCTCAATATGTGGGCAACTGGGCTGGGGTTACCGTGGAACGAAAATCCGGGCGACTGAAAAAAGACAAAGGAGTCTTAATTCAAGATTTACCGGGAATTTATTCCTTGTCTCCTTACACTCCAGAAGAAGTAGTAGCTAGAGATTATCTTTTACAAGATCAGCCAGATGCGATTTTAAATATTATTGATGGTTCTAATATTGAGCGGAATTTGTATTTGACGACTCAATTAATTGAAATTGGCTTGCCTTTAGTTTTAGGGGTCAATATGATGGATATTGTCAAAAAATCAGGGCGCAAGTTGAACTTAGACAAGTTGGCTTATGGATTAGGCGTGGATGTAGTCGGGATGAGCGCTTTGAAAAAACAAGGCTTGGATCAAGGGGTTCACAAAGTCTTAAACAGCCACAAACAACCGAAAGTCCCGCAATTTCCGACTTATGATGAACGCTTAGAAGCCGCTTTAAGTGAGATTATTGATGTTATGGGCAACACCATGCCGACAAAACAAGCACGCTATTTTGCCATTAAACTCTTTGAAAGAGACTCTTTAACTCAAGCAGCACTTTCCCCTAGTCCTTTACAGCTAAAAGAAATCGAAGAAATCATTGGGATTACCGAAAAACTCTTTGATGATACCAGTGATAGCATCTTAGTGAATGAGCGCTATGAATTTATCAGTCGTTTAATGAAACTCTGTGTAACAGAAGAAGGCGAATTGCGCTTATCGGTTTCTGATCGCATTGACCAAGTGGTGACCAATCGAATTTTGGCATTGCCGATTTTTGCTTTGGTCATGTGGGCAGTCTACTATTTGTCCATTCAAACCATTGGGGTTATGGGGACCGACTGGGTGAATGATGTGCTCTTTGGCGAAGTGGTACCTAATCACCTTAGCAATTGGCTAGCGGCAGGAAATGTGGCACCTTGGATGCAAGACTTGATCTTAAATGGTATTGTCGCAGGTGTCGGAGCGGTAATCGGCTTTTTGCCTCAGCTGTTGGTTTTATTCTTCTGTCTTTCTTTATTGGAAGATTGTGGGTATATGGCACGAATTGCCTTTGTTATGGACCGGATTTTTAGAAAATTAGGCCTTTCAGGAAAATCCTTTATTCCGATGTTAATTGCCACAGGCTGTGGGGTACCTGGAGTTATGGCTAGCCGCACCATTGAAAACGAAAAAGATCGGCGTATGACGGCGATGATTACTACTTTTATGCCTTGTTCGGCAAAACTACCGATTATCGCCTTAATTGCTGGGGCCTTTTTTCCTAATACGAGTTGGGTAGCACCTTCTGCTTACTTTTTAGGCATTAGTGCCATTGTCTTATCAGGGATTGCCTTGAAAAAGACCCGGATGTTTGCTGGGGATCCTGCACCTTTTATTATGGAATTGCCGGCGTATCATTTGCCTCAATTAAAGAGTGTTCTCCATCAAGTGAGAGATCGGGGAATGGCTTTTGTGAAAAATGCAGCCACCATTATCTTTGTTTCTAGTTTGGTAATTTGGTTTACTTCTAGTTACAACTTCCAGTTGCAAAATGTGGGGGAAGAAAGCAGTATTTTGGCTGGCTTAGGTCGTATTATTGCACCATTATTTACGCCATTAGGTTGGGGACATTGGCAAGAAGCAGTGGGAACCATTACCGGCTTGATTGCGAAAGAAAATGTGATTGGTACCTTTGGCGTGCTTTACGGTGGCTTAGACGAAGTAGCAGAAAATGGCACAGAAATCTGGGGTGCCTTACGAGCTTCCTTAACCCCTGTAGCGGCTTATTCTTTCTTAGCCTTTAACTTGCTCTGTGCGCCTTGTTTTGCGGCTATTGGTGCCATTCACCGGGAAATGGGCGAATTGAAATGGACATTGCGGGCCATTGGCTATCAATGTGGCTTGGCTTACGTGGTGAGCTTGGTGATCTATCAGTTTGGTCACTTATTCTTTGAAGGTGGAACTTTCGGCGTAGGAACTGTGTTTGCGATTGCCGCTTCTTCCTTTATCATCTGGTCTTTGATTCGCAAACCGAAAAAAGTAGCTTGTGAAGAAGACTGTCTGTTGACCATTCCTAGTATCGCGAAAGAAGGCGTAAAATAATGTTTTGGACGATTGTGTTAAGTGTAATTATTTTTGGTGGAGCGGCTGGCATTCTCTTTCGTCGCTTAACCGGTCGCTCTTCTAGCTGCGAAGATTGTAACTGTAGCTGTGGAGTAAAAGACTTGCCAAAACAAAGCAATCCTAATCAGTAATTAGAAATCATGAAAAGAGGCTGTGACAATAGTTGGGTCACCGTCCTACGAACCGAACAATACCAAACGTGAGACGCAAGCAAAAGAGGGGTATCTTCCATTAAAAATCACTGGAAGATACCCTTCTTTTCATTGCTAAAAATCTTAAACGCTGCCTAACCTTGATTTCATCAAGCTAAGGCAGCGTA
>NZ_JBCOJC010000050.1:0-17023 GCF_040925905.1 Enterococcus sp. 2201sp1_2201st1_C11_2201SCRN_220225 | reverse complement strand
AAGTCTATCCTGCTGATTTAGCAGCTGCATATGGCAAAACCCGCTCTTGGGTTGATCGGGCCGTCAGGGGTGTTGACAGTGGGCCAGCGGTTAACACATTTTTGTTGCAAGTAATTCGAGATTATAAGCTACGTGGTTCGGAAATTGAGGAGGGATGACTGAATGTCTCAAACACTCGTTCTAGTAGACCTTAAAGATTTGGAACGCTTGTTAGTCAAAATAAAGATCAAGAATGAGATATGGGAAAGTGCCCAAGCTGCAGAGTTTCTTAAATGCAGTAAATCAACGCTTCTTGAACAGGCACGTGCTGGGAAGGTACCTGGCGAACAGGTTGGAGACAAATGGAAGTTTTCATCAATTGCATTATTTTGTCTAGTAGCTAAGGAGGACATAACGGCATGGAAATGAATAAAGATCACACGTTTGGATGGATAGTACTCCTGATTACGATTGGTATTTTTGCCACTGTTATTGGATTTTTGGCAAGAGAATCCATTAATGCTGCATTGACTCTGATTTGGGCGCCGGTGGCTATAGCTGGAACTTATTTGTTAGGAAAACGTGCTGGAAGGAATGAGTGAGGATGGATCCAATTAGTTGGTTAGTAAAACGAGAAGGGAACCGAAGAGAGTTTGTCTATTGCAATTACCAATGTTTAATTTTGCGACATAGAGCTTCAGGAAGCTTATGTGGTTATATTGCTTTGCCACCTGAACATCATTTGTTTGGTCAGCACTATGACACTATAGAGTCTATTTATCAATACGAGTTACCGGCTCATGGTGGCCTAACGTTTTCTGGTGAATTTGAAAGTCGGTATTGGATGGGATTCGATTGTGCCCATGCAGGTGACTATATCCCTGATTCTCCAATTAACGACGAAGATGATACTTATAAAGATATGGATTTTGTCGAAAAAAATATCAAAGAGATTATCAACTTCATCGAAAAACAAAAATAAATCGCAAAATTTTCTTGTATTAAAAGCTGAGGCGAAATAAAAAATATTAGAAAGGAGGAGAGGATGTCTGAGCTAGTCAATCTATTTCCACACCAGGAACGAGCACTGAATGAAACTTATCAACTAAATCGGGTGGCTTACTACCTGGACATGGGTCTAGGAAAGACTTTTGTTGGTAGTGAGAAACTTTGGGAACTGAACACTCCCTATAATCTAGTGATCTGTCAGAAATCCAAGATTGATGACTGGAAGGAACACTTTGAGCAGTTTTATCCCGAGTACAGGGTAGTAATATTCGACAAGCAAAGTTTGGATATTATTCCACCTGAATCAATTTTGATTGTAAATTACGACAAGGTGTGGAGAAGGCCAGAAATTAATAGGCTACGTGATTTTACGCTCATGTTGGATGAATCTTCAATGATAAAAAACGAACGCTCTAACCGGTCAAAATTTGTCTTACAGCTACATGCTAAAAATGTAATCCTTCTATCGGGTACTCCAACTGGAGGGAAATATGAAGAATTGATTTCTCAAGTGAATCTACTCGGTTGGAATATCAGCAAAGATCTCTTTTTAAAGCAGTACACAATCCGCGAATGGGACGAGTTAGACGGCGGATATAAAATCATTGGTTATCAGCGAACGGAACGGATGAAAAAGAAGCTAAGAGATCATGGAGCGATATTCATGAAAACGGAAGAAGTTTTTGATTTGCCTTTGCAAAATCACATAAATGTGAATTGCAAATGTCCAAAAGTTTATAAAGATTTTGCCAAGCATCACATGGTCGAGATTGATGGTGAAATGCTAATTGGTGATACACCAGCCAGTGCCAAAATGTACCTTCGACAACTAGCTGGAGCTTTTAACAAAAATAAGCTTAATCAGTTAAATGACTTGATGGAATCCACTAATGATCGTCTGATTATTTTCTATCAATTCAAACGAGATTATGAAGCTATCAGGCTGATGTGCGAAGAACTGAAACGACCAATAAGCACCATTAACGGCGATGTTAAGGATCTTGATGCATACGAAAAACAGGAAAGCAGTGTGTCACTAATCCAATATCAAGCCGGAGCCATGGGACTGAACCTTCAAAAGGCCAACAAAATTATCTACTTCACACTTACGGATATGAGTGAATTGTTCGAACAATCCAAGAAACGTATCCATCGAATCGGGCAAGAGAAACCCTGCTTTTACTATTATCTGTTGACTGAAGGAACAATTGAGTGGCGAATGCAACAAGTGTTGAAGGAACGAAAAGACTATAGCGATGCGCTATTTGAAAGTGAGGAAATGTAAATGAGTAAAGAAGTACAAGTATTTGAAAATGAATATTTGCCGGTGATGGCTAATTACGCATTAATGAACCAGCAAATCAAAAATGCCCAAGAGAAATTAGATGGAATTAAAAGACAGTTGATGGATGGTATGGATCAGTACGATATCAAGACGATTGATAACGAGTATTGCAAAATTTCACGAGTTGAAGCAAGTGAATCGAAAAGTATTGATTTAAAAGCAGTTCAAAAAGAAGAACCTGAGCTTTATACCGAGCTACTGGAAGACTATCCCAAAGTATCCAAGCGTAAAGCAAGTATCCGAATCACGGTGAAGTGATATGAAGGAATCCGCATTTCAAAAAAAGGTCATTGATTATCTAAAGGCTCATAACGTTTGGTATGTCAAATATTGGGCTGGTTCAAAATTCACAAAAGAAGGCGTCCCAGATATACTCGCATGCATCAACGGTACTTTCCACGGCATCGAATTGAAGAACGAGATTGGTCAGCCTTCTCAGCTCCAATTATACAACATCAAAAAAATAAGGGAATCTGGTGGCGAAGCCTATATCCTTCGACCCCAAGGATTCGAGGAATGGAAAAGTAGGTGGTTCTTTTGAAAGCACCAACTGAGTGCCCTTACTGTCATGGTGAGGTTGTATTGACCAGTAACAAAAAAATTTATGGTCGTGAGTATGGCAATGGTTTTTGCTATCTATGCCAAGGATGCGGTGCGAGTGTTGGTACTCATGATGGCAAATCTCATAGACCACTTGGGATTTTAGCCACACGGGAAATGAAAATTTTAAAGAAATGTTGTCATGACTTATTTGATTTCCCTTGGAAAATGAAATTGGTATCTCGCTCAACGCTATATCATCGATTAGCTATTCAACTGGATATTGATATCAAAGAGTGTCACTTTGGATATTTTGATACGGATCAGCTACTAGATGCAATTGACATTCTATCTAAACCGAACTGGTGGAAAGTAGGTGATTATGTATGACCCAATATTCTTATAGCCGGGTGGATCTCTTTAAGCAATGTCCCCATCATTTCAAATTGCGATATATTGACCGACTGAAAGAAGTTCCAGACTACAGTCCGGCTAATCCTTTGATTATCGGCACGGCTCTTCATGCTGGAATTGAAAAAGGTGTGGACAAAGCCATAGAGGATTACTACAACTCATTTCCGGTAATCACCGATGACCAAGTAAATGAAGCTATCAAACTGGAAGCCATGATTCCGAAAGTAATTGATAAGCTGGAAGGATTATTTCATGACTGTGAGTTTATCCATGAATATAAGATAGATCGGCCAGAATATGTTGGTTTTGTGGATTTGATTATCACAGATGAAACTGGTGCATCATTTGTCTTTGATTTCAAGTATTCGAATAATATCGACAGCTATCTGAATTCAGAGCAGATGCACATCTATAAATATTATTTGGAACAAGACGGTTTCAAAGTAGATTCTTTACATTATCTATTTGTTGAAAAGGTCGGGTTACGAAAAGGAAAAGATGAAGATATTTATCATTATCGCAAACGTCTGATGTCCGCACTTAACAATGCAAAAGTGACACGAGTTCCAATTGAGTACGATGAATCGAAAGTGAAAAGTTTTCTAAATCGAATAAACGAAATTGAACACGCTGCGTCATTTCCTAGAAACACGAGCGGAAAATGCTTTGCATGTGCAGCAATTGAAGCTAAGAAAAAAGGTCGATGGACCACATTAACGGCGCCAGATTATCTGGACCGAATACAAGACGAGAATGGAGAGATTTTAATGGTATTACCGAGTAGCGAACGACGAAATATTGAGAAAGTAACCAAGCGGGTATTTTGGATTTATGGCGCACCATTCAGTGGGAAAACATTCTTCGCGAATCAATTTCCCAATCCACTCATGCTGAATACAGATGGGAACGTCAAGTTTGTAGATGCACCGTATGAAAGCATCGTTGATAAAGTCACTACATCTGGTCGTGTTACGAATCGGAAGTTGGCGTGGGAAATCTTGGATGAGACAGTGTCTGATTTAGAAAAAGGCGGAAATGACTTTCAAACGATCATTATTGACCTGTTGGAAGATATGTATCAGGCTTGCCGTTTCTTTGAGTACAAGAAACTGGGAATCGAACATGAATCTGATAATAGTTTTAAAGCTTGGGATATTGTCCGCAACACCTTTTTGCAAATGATCAAGCGCATTGTTCACCTTCCTTACGAAAATATTATTTTCATCAGCCATGAAGATATTTCCAAGGATGTGACCAAAAAGACAGGTGACAAGATCACTAGTATCAGCCCTAACCTGCAAGATAAAGCCGCACTCAAAGTAGCTGGAATGGTAGATATCGTTGGCCGAGTGGTAGTTGATGACGATGAACGAACATTGGTGTTTAAGTCAAAAGATTATGTCTTTGGTGGTGGACGGCTTCCTAATTTACCAGTTACGGAAATTCCATTAGAAGTTGATGCACTGATGGATGTTTATGACGGTGCTAATAAGAATCTATCCGGAGGTAAGAAACGTGAAGAGAAAAAAGAATCAACTAATGATGATGCCGAAAGTCCTAAGAATCGGAAACGCAGCAATCGAAAACGCGGTGAGAAAGGTATTTCTGAAAAAAGTGAACCAATCTCATCGACAGAAGACTTGGATCCATCCGAAGTAGATGAAGAAGTCAATGAAGATCCAACTCCCGCTCGTCGGAAACGTCGTAAAAAAGCGGATGTAGAAGTGACTGATGATGAAACTCCTCCAGGTGAAGCTACTACTGATGAAGAACCACCAAAACGGAAACGTCGGGAACGAAAAAAAGAAGATGAACCAGTAGCTGAAGAATCTGGTTCCCGTCGGCGTCGACGTCGGTGATTCGTATGGCGGAAATTAAAGAATGGACGGTTCAGATGTTAGATACGAATGGGAGTATAAAGTATCAGTCAAGTATCACTGGAACCGAACAACAAGCAAAATCACTGTTGAGAAAATTCGAAGACAAATATAGGAGTGAAAAATATGCGTAAACAATTAAACACAAAAGAGCAATGGTTTGCATCATCCGAAGAGGAAGCCAACAAAATCATCGAGGAAGCGAAGAATGAATTCCCAGATGAATTGGTGGGGCATTCTATTAATTTGAAATCCAACAAGGCGGGAGAATATTACTTGGTGAAACTGGAAATCAAATTTAATACGCCAGCTGGAATCATGGAATCGGAATTAATCAACGATACCGATGACGAAACAGACGAGGAATGGGCCGAAGAAGAAACTGAAGATGAAGAAAACGAAAGTGAGGAAAAATAATTATGGCGATTAACTGGGAAGATTTTGATAAGGACTTAGATTTAAACGGCTTGAAAGAAGATGTGAAAGATGCAGAATCTGGTAGCGGTGATTTTCCCGAAATTCCAGATGGAAAATATGAAGTGTCCGTCAACAATATGGAATTGGGCGAATCCAAAAAAGGCGACCCGATGTTGAAAATCCAGTTTGATATTTTGGATGGTGATTTTAAAGGTCAAAAAATGTTTTATAACGGTGTGATGCAGCCACAGAACGAACGCGGTTTCGGTTTCCAGGTTCATCGAAACAATGAAATGCTTAGAAAACTGTGGGATGCGGATAACGCAGAAGTAGAGTTCAAAGGATTCAAAGATTATGCCGATTTAGTTCTGGATATTGCTGAAGAACTTATCGAAGACGGCTGGGAATATGTACTTGAAAAACGTCGTGCAAAAAATCCAGATTTTGATGAATACGAAATTCTGGAAGTTCTGGACTAGAAAAAAAGAATGGTGGGGCATTTTGCCCCACCTAATCTTTAAAGTTGAGGTGTTTATTATGGAGAGACAATATGAAGGGCAACCTTTTCAAGTAGTTATGTTTGTATCAAGGAAAAAAGATAATGCAAATATTAACGGCTTCAAGCAACGAGTACATTCGTTTTTAACACAAAAAAATCCTACGCAATTGTATCGTGAGTTCAAAAGATTTACTGCTGATGGTGTCCCGGGTGAAACCAGTCGAATGTATGTTTCTGTTAACGAAAGAAAACACTCTGAGATTCTAAGAAACTTGCAACATTATATTATTGACCATCCGGATGTTAATTTATCTAAAATCGATAATCTAATTGCCAGTCTTGCCACTAAGCTAGGAACGGCTAAAACGAAACATTGGTTATTTGATTTCGATTACCAGGATCTAGAATTGGCTCATGAGTTTATAAATGATCTCGTTATTTGTGGAATTGATGATTACAAAATCTCACTCTCTAAAACGCCAAATGGTTTTGCAATTGTAACAGAACACGGTTTTGACACTAGAGAATTATTAATGAAGTGGAAGAATGTAGAACTAAAACGTGATGGAATGCTTTTTGTTAAATCACTGGTTGGTGAATAGTTGATGATTTTTTATGACTACGAAGTTTTCAAATATGACTGGTTGGTAGTCTTAGTCGATACAGATGCCAAACAAGAAACAGTTATCGTCAATAATCCTGACGAACTGTCAAAGTTTCATCAAGCTCACAAGTCAGAAATTTGGGTTGGTTACAATTCAAATGGGTATGACCGATATATCCAAAAGGCAATTCTTTGTGGCTTTGATCCAAAAGAAGTGAATGATTTCATCATTGTGAAGAAGAAAAAAGGCTGGGAATTTTCTAAAGCACTTAATCGAATTCAACTTATCAATTACGATGCTCAAACCAAGCGCAGCATTTCATTGAAGCAGCTGGAAGCCTTTATGGGACATGATATCCGAGAAACAACCGTCCCATTTGATATCGATAGAAAGCTAACCCAATCGGAATTAGACGAGGTGATTCACTATTGCCGCCACGACGTTTCCGAAACCATGGAAGTATTTCGTAGACAGCTAAATGAGTTTGATGCCCAGCTTTCTTTATTACGAGAGTTCGATTTGCCTTTGAGAAATATTAGCAAAACCCAAGCCCAACTTTCAGCAACCATTTTGGGAGCTGTTCCTTTGGCCGAACCAGATAAAGATCGCTTTGAGATTTCATTGCCCGAAACGATGATAATTGAAAAATACACCGATGTAGTTAGATTCTTCCGTGGCTATAACAGTTATGATATGACCCTTCAAACTTCTATATCGAATGTCCCGCACACTTTCGCTGGTGGTGGCGTCCATGGTGCACATCGTCAATACCAGTTCGAATGTGGTCCAGATGAATATATGATCATGGCCGATGTTGACCAGCTTTATCCTTCCATCATGATTAAATACAATTTGCTATCCCGGGCAGTACGTCAGCCAGAAAAGTTTGAAAATATACTTGATACTAGCTTGAGATTAAAGGCCGAAGGAAATAAAAAGGCACGGGAGCCATATAAGCGAATTTGTAATATCACTTATGGTTCTGAAGGAGATCAGTACAATGCCATGTTTGATCCACGGAATCGGTTATTAGTGTGTATCTATGGTCAATTGCTGCTTCTGGATTTGATTGAAAAATTGGAACACATTCCCAGCTATCGATTAATCCAGTCCAACACGGATGGTATTTTGGTCCGAATCAAGAAAGAGGACTTTGAGTGGTTCGATGATGCGGTTTACGAATGGGAAAAACGGACCGGACTGCACATGAGCTTCGATTTCTACAAAAAGATTTTCCAGAAGGACGTGAACAATTACATCATCATAGATCACAAAGGTAGCTTTAAATCCAAAGGGGCTTATGCGAAAAAACAAAGTGATCTGGATTATGATTTGCCCATCGTAAATGAAGCTGTGGTCAAATATTTCACGGATGGTGTTCCGGTTCGAAAAACGATTAATGATTGCCAAGAGTTTATCAAGTTTCAAAAAGTGGTCAAAATTTCAGGTAAATATAGCTATGCCATCTATGGAATGAAGAAAAAAACAGAACGAGTGTTTCGCCTTTTTGCTTCCAAACATGGAAAACAGCTGATGAAGATAAAAAACAATGTTCCCGAAAGAATCAGTTATACACCAGACGTTTGCCAGATTGTGAATGAAGATGTGAATGGAATGTCCATACCAAATTGGCTAGATCGTTCCTGGTATATCGAAATGGCAACCAAACGGATTAATGATTATTTAGGAAGGTGATTATTACGCCTACACTACAAGATTTTCGTAATGATTTACACGAGATATGGTATAAAGAGCAGCATTACATGGCTCAAACAGGAGACACTAGAAGTTGTAACTTGCTACAAACTTTGTTGTCTAAGTTGGATAGGGAGTATGGTACTAAATATGAAAAAACAGAATCGCAATTTAGGTATGATACTTCAGCTAAAGAAAATATAAAACAAGGGAGTCTGTTTGATGAATGATGAAGACTTGAAGGACATTCATGCTCAACTGGAATCGTGGACTGAGACTGAAAAAGCTGCTACAAATGTGGCGATTTCTGTGTCGACTTTTCGCAATGAGCTAACTAATCATGGATTTGCGCAGAATGAATCGTTCATGCTTTCCGCAGTCTATTTGATGGAAATCTTAAAAATGGGGAGGAATTAAATAAATGAAAAACGATTTGACAAGAGAGGAATGGATTGCGTTGGCTAGGGCATTAAATATTTGTAAAGTCGATACTAGTCAGCTAAGCTCTCACGATATTAAGGTCTTTAATAAAGCTAAGAAAAAAATTATTAAATCGGCATATTGGATGATTGAAAAAGTTTATGGATCCATTGTTGGTAAATCAATATTGAATGACCCAGTGGAGCCTAATCAATCGCTAAAAGAGCAGCTAATTAGTAAGAAAAAAGATTCTCACCATATCTGGTTTGAACGCTGGTATGAAAAGGAAAATCTTGAAAAGGTGCTATTCCAATCAGCAAGCGAAGGTTTTTCTGGTTACAATTTAAATTTTTCAGACGATGATTACCTCAACCGTCGCCTTCGAGATTCGCGTACGGTTGAATTGTTAAAGGAAAAACTTCCGTCTATAAATATCAGCTACAAAAAGAGTGAATGGAAAAACATCATCAACCAGACACGTCATACTGAGAAAATTATTTTTGACTGGAGTGAATCTAATGGCTAAGAAAAGAAAACATGTACTCTTTCAAGGTGATGGGTACCGAATCATGTCTGGCGATTCAGATTATAATTTAACGCTTGAATTATCTAATGAAAAAGGCAAATATTCATTCTTTGGTTACTATGAAACAATTGCAAAAGCTCTTCGTGGATTAATCGTTCGTGATGTTTTCATTGATCGAGCCAAAACTTACGATGTGAAAACATATCTTGATGAAGTTGAACGAGTGAAAGAAAAAATATTCCGAGACATTGATAAGCATTTCGAAAACTAAAACTCATGAGAGAAAGGTAGGTGAACAACAATTTATAAGGGATATCTCAAAGGTTCTGAGAAACATGCTGCAGAATCTTTCAAGGGGAATTCGGAAAAACTGTTGACCTACAACACGGTACGAAAGTTTGATTCGTACGTTGGTATATTGGATGATGATTTTGTAATGGTGGATATCGACACCGTAGCCGAGGCTAAAAAGATGTTGAAAATTATTGATTCGATGCATCTAGGTTGCGCTGTTTTAAAAACATCGAAAGGAATCCATGTCTATTTTAAAGGCTATGAGCTATCGAAAAATAATATTGAATGGTTTTGTGCCATTGGGTTTAAAGTTACAACCAAACTTGGTATCAAAAATACAGCTGACCCACTCAAAATTAATGGCAATATCCGCAGATGGATTCGTAAAACAGATCACTACGATCCATTACCAAAATGGCTTTATCCAATGGACAAGAAGAAAAATCACATTACTGAAATCGATGAAGGTAATCGTAATCAAGAACTTTTCAACTATATTCTAAAGTTACAATCTGTCGGGATGAGTAAACATGAGATTCGGGAAACAATTCGAATCATTAACAAGTTCATTCTTACAGCGCCTTTATCTGATGAGGAAATCAATGTCATCTTAAGAGATGATGCCTTCATGAAAGAAAGCTTCTATAAAGGTAATGTTTTTCTACATGATCACTTTGCGAAGTTTCTCATTTCGGAGCACAATATTATTTTGATCCAGGATGTTCTTCATATTTATCAAGAGGGTGTGTACTCGGATAAGCAAAATGATATTGAAAAAGCGATGATTAAACATCTTCCCCATCTGACTAAAGCAAAACGTCTCGAAGTATTGAGTTATCTTCAGTTGCAGGCGAAAGAAGCTCACTTAGCACCAACCAATTTCGTCGCTGTCCAAAATGGGATTTTAGATTTAAATAATTGGCAGCTTCAAGCATTTGACCCAAACATTGTGATTAAAAATAAAATTCCGGTTAATTATGTTCCAGATGCATACTATGATGTAACGGATAAAACATTGGATAAAATTGCTTGTCATGATAAATCATTGCGAAAAGTTTTGGAAGAAATATTTGGTTATATTCTTCTAAGGCGTAATGAGATGGGAAAAGCCTTCATCCTAACTGGTGCTGGTAGTAATGGTAAATCTTCCTATTTAAAGATAGTAAGAGAATTAGCTGGTGTTGAAAATACGTCTTCCCTAGATTTAAAAGAACTGAACCAGCGATTTAAAACAGCTGAATTATTTGGAAAACTAGCCAACATTGGTGATGATATTTCCGGTGAATACATTAAAGATAATTCGGAGTTCAAAAAATTAGTAACTGGCGAACCGCTCAACGTGGAACGAAAAGGTCGGGATCCATTTGATTTTACGAATTATTCAAAACTGATTTTTTCAGCTAACCGGATGCCACGAATTAATGATACAAGTTCGGGTTTGATGCGTCGGTTGATGATGATTCCATTCAATGCTAAATTCAGTTCATCTGACCCCGACTATGATCCATTCATTCAAGACAAACTTTTATCGGATGATTCAATGGAGTATGTATTGAACCTAGCCATCGCTGGATTAAAACGATTGATGAAAAATAAAAAATTCTCGCCTTCCAAAACAATCGAAAAAGAAACTTCTCAATATGAAGTACAAAATAATCCGATTCTTGGATTCCTTGAAGAATCTGATACAAAAATCGAAAATGAAATTACTACCGATGTCTATCAGATTTATCAAGTGTGGTGCGTAGAAAATGGCTATCAATCTGTTGCTGCGAATACCTTTAGTCGAGAGATTAATCGAATGATGAATTTAGAAATTAGGCAACAAAGAATTGATGGAAAGAAAAAAAGAATTTTTGTTAAAAAAGATAAGTGACTGATTTTCGGTCAAAACCCTTACTTTTTGACCATTTTTGGTCACTATTTAAGATAAAAAAGTGACCGAATTCTTTAAAAATGCAGTTTGTACCTATATGTATAGGTACATGTACCTGTATACCGGTACAGCGAAAAACCTTGTGAGAGTAAGGAAGTAGCGTTTTTGTACCGGTGTACCTGTATATTTCAACTTCTTTTATATATTAGAATTCAAAAAATAAATAGTTAGTATAATAAAGAAAATATATATAATATACCGGTACAATTACGATTGTAAACGTTCGTAATGCATTGCGGGAGTAAGCCTAAGAGGTGTACCGGTATTGTACCTGTTGTACCTCTACATTGATAAAAGTGGGTGATTTTTCGTTGAAAGAAGAAACAAAAAAGAAAAAATATTTTTTAAAACGATATCGAAATTATTTAGTTCGCATTAATCGGTTAGAAGAAAAGCTTGCGGATATTGATAATCAGCTTATCGGATTAAAAAGTAGACAAATTACTGATATGCCAAGAGGAGGAACACCTCTATCGAAAGATGATCTTCTAATTAGAAAAGAAGAAACCGAGCATCGCATTCAAAACTTAGTTGATATTTCTCGTGAAGTTCGAAGTGAAATTTTTGAATGTATTGAAACAATTGATGATTATCGTTTCGCTGAAGTGTTGGAATGTTACTTTATTGATGGTTACACATTAGAAGCAATCGCTGAAATAAAGCATTATTCAGTTCAGCATGTAGGATATTTGTACGGGAAGGGCTTAGACCTTATCACAATTATAAATGAATGAGTTTTCAATCAGATAATTACCTTATTCTTTTCTTACTGTTTTCGGATTAGAATGGTACTATCAAATAATGTTTAGGAAGAGCACTCATGTGGTGCTCTTTTTTCTTTCGGAAGGATGTGAAATATATGTCTATTCATGGGCCAACTCGGCAACAAAAACAATTTGTGGATTTTTACCTTAAGAACCGAAAAAAGAATCAGACGCAAGCTGCAATTGATGCTGGGTATAGCAAAAAGACCGCCCATGTTCAGGCATCACAGCTCCTTAAAAATCCTTTAGTTTTGGAGTATCTGGAAAAAAGGGAGAAACAATTAGATAAAGAACTTCGTCGTGAATTCTTTTTCGATGCCGTAGATGCGAGAAAAGTCTTATCCGATATTGTTAATAATCCAGAATCAAAAGATGTTGATCGTATTAATGCCGCAAAAGATTTATTGGATCGTGCTGGCTACAAAGCAGTTGATGTCCATGAAATCCAAGCCAATGTGAATACGAATGCGGATGGCCTTACAGATAGCGAACTTGAGGAACGTATTCAAGAACTGGAAAACGAGTTAGATCTTCCTCGTGATGACGATGGATAAACTGGAAAGGTATCGTGCACTAAAAGAACTGAAAAAGTTACAACGAGAGAAGTTGTTGCGGCAAGCCCGTGATGACTTCTTTTCTTATTGTCAGCTGATTGTGCCGGATTTCTACAAGTCTGACCGTGAGTACCTGATCCGCCTGTGTCATGAGTTCGAGGAGTTCATGCTATCTGACGATGACATCATGCTTTTAAATGTGCCACCTCGGCACGGGAAGTCACTAACAGCTGGGCGTTTTGTCGAATGGGAGCTTGGTAAGAACCCCAAGCTTCGTGTGGCAACAGGGTCTTACAACGAAGATATGGCCACTGATTTCTCCAAAGAAGTTCGTGACACCATTGCTGAAGAACGAGTGATTGATGATCAGATTGTCTTTCGTGATATTTTTCCCGATGCCAAACTGAAATATGGTTCAACTGCTGCTAAACGTTGGGCATTGCAAGGTGCTAAGCTATCATACTTGGCGACTTCTCCCGGCGGTTCTGCAACTGGTAAAGGGTTTGACTTGCTGATCATTGACGACGTTATCAAAGGGATTATGGAAGCCATGAACGAGAATGAACTGCAGAAACACTGGGATTGGTTCACAAAGCAAATGCTGTCTCGTGTTGAAAAAGGTGGCAAGATTATTGTCATCATGACCCGCTGGCACTCAAAGGACTTAGCAGGTCGGATTTTGGATGAGATGCCTGGTATGGGCTACAAGCTTCGCGTGGTTAAAATGCAAGCTCTACTTGATGAAGAAAAGCGTCAGATGCTTTGTTCTGACGTTCTATCTTATGAGGACTTTGTCAAGAAACGCGCGGCAATGGGTACGGCCATAGCGAACGCCAACTATCAGCAAGAGCCAATTGACCAAAAAGGCCGGCTTTATCAAAAGCTCCAGACCTATAGTGTTCTCCCAGATCCAAAAGATATTATCAAAGTCTGGAATTATACCGATACGGCCGACACTGGTGCCGATTACTTTGCTTCGCCGGTATGGGTTGAAACGGTGGATCACAAAGCATATGTCACTGATTTGATGTACACCAAAGAACCGATGGAAACAACTGAGATTGGCCACGCGAATATGATTATTCGCAACGGTGTCAATCATGTGGTCATCGAAGGAAATAATGGTGGTCGTGGCTTCCGGAGAAATTCAGAACGAATCACCAAAGAAAAAGGATACTATGGCGCCTACTTCGAAGACTTCCATCAATCCAACAATAAGGTATCTCGTATTTTAGCCAATTCAGCCCTGGTTCAGCAAAATGTATTCTTCCCCGAAGACTGGGCGATTCGTTGGCCTGATTTTTATGAAGCGATGACTGCTTATCAGCGAGAGGGGAAGAATGCTCATGACGATGCACCCGATGCAGTAACAGGTATTGTCGAAACTATTAACCAAGAAGGAGGCGTAGACGTTTGGATTTAAACCAAATCAAAGCAATACTAAAACCTCTTGTTGAAAAACAAGGCAAGCAGAACAAGAAAATCGAAGTTGCTGAACGCTACTACCAAAATGAAAATGATATTGAGATTATTGTGGATCCCGCAAAATTAACTGATACCGCTGAAAATCCATTGAGAGCTGCCGATAATCGTGTATCTCACAATTGGCACCAACTTTTGTTAGACCAGAAGGCCGGCTATGGGTTCACTGTACCGCCGCTATTTGATGTTGATGATAAAGAATTAAACCGTCAAATCGTTCAAATACTGGGTGACGCCTATCCTAAAAAGGCAAAGCGTCTTTGTGTCAATGCTGGGAATGCCGGAATCGCATGGCTTCATGTGTGGGTAGACGATGACGGTCTTTTTCGATATGCACCAGTAGATTCAAAGCAGTGCATTCCCATTTATGATGATTCACTGGACGAGCGCTTGAAAGGCTTTGTCCGGAATTATGGCATGACTGATGATAAAGGTGAACAGTGGATTGTCTATGAGTATTGGGATGAAAAAGAAGTCATTCGAACCAGGACTAAAGGACGAATTAATGATCTTCAATTATTCCAAAGTTTCAATCTTGTGGATCCTGATACTAAACAGGTGAAAGATACATCGGAAAGAGTTACTCATTCTTTTGCTGAGGCAAAGCTGGTTCCGTTTATTCCTTTTGCTAATAATGAGTTTCACACTTCTGATTTGGATAAGGTCAAACAACATATTGATGTTTATGACAAAGTATATTCCGGCTTTGTAAATGATCTCGACGATATTCAACAGTTGGTCTTAGTAGTTACTAACTACAGTGGCGCTAATCCTGATGAATTCCGCAATAATCTGAAGCGATACAAGATGGTAAAAGTGGAACAAAAGCAAGGGCAAACTGGTTCTGGTGTCGATACCATGGCCATTGAGATTCCAATTGAGGCACGAGACAAGCTTTTGGAAATGACTCGTGAACAGATATTTGTTTCTGGCCAAGGGGTCAATCCTGTGAAAGAGCTAGGAGCTAGCAGTTCGGGTGTGGCTATCAAACAATTGTACTCACTCCTGGAGCTGAAAATGGGCATGCTTGAAACTGAATTCCGTATTGGTTTCGCTCAGCTTTTACGATTTATTCTTTTCTATCTGAAGGTGTCAGATGCTGATACCAGGACAATCAAACAGACTTGGACACGAACATCAATCAACAATGACCTTGAGCAAGCCGAAATTGTGGCCAAGGTTATGACGGCTACTAGCCAAGAAAATATTGCTAAGTCAAATCCGATTGTTGAAGATTGGGAGGCAGAACTGAAGGCCTTGGCCAAGGAAAAAGAAGATTCGAACAGCATGACTGATGCTTATCGTTCTAAAGAAGAGCCAGACTTAGAGGATGAGGATGATGACCAAGAAGAATAAACTTCCTTACTGGAAACGCCGCATGCTTAGAATCGCTCAAATGCGGGATGCCAAAGACCAGGAATATATCCAGAAGATGGTCAAAGAATATGACCGACTGTCGAACCGCATGTACAAGGAAATTCAGGGGTGGATGGACCGTTACGCTGACAATGAGGGGATTACCCCCGATGAGGCTTATCAGCAGTTATCCAAGGATGAACAGCTAACTTGGACCATGACCTTGAAGGAATTTCGCCAAAAAGCGATTGAAGGTGGCTATGACCAGGAACTGAATCGTGAGTATTTCAAAAGTCGGATAACCCGTTTGGAACAGTTGGAACGTCAGCTGTACTTTGAATTGGCTGAAGCTGCTAACAACCAGGAAGCCGCCATGCGAACTTACCTAAAGGATACTCTGAATGAGACTTACCTTCGCCATATATACGAGATGACCGACCGTGGTGCTTTTTCAATCGCCTTTGACCGATTCTCTACTGAAGCTTTGGAATTAGCAATCATGAAGCCATGGAAAGGCAGTAACTTTTCACGTCGTGTCTGGGGTAACCACCTAAATCACATTCCCGATAAACTATCTAAAACCATGTCTGTGGCCATTAGCCAAGGTTGGGGCATTGACCGGACTGTTAAAGAGATGATGCAAGGTGTTGATTCCTCGCTTAAAAACCGAATGACCACTCTGGTACAGACTGAATCAGCTCATATAGCTGAAGTGGCTAACGACCGTGCCATGGAACAGACTGGGGTTGAGAAATGGGAATGGCTTGCTACTTTGGAAATTCACACTTGCGCCAGATGTGCCGGCCTTGATGGTCAAGAGTTTGATGCTGACGACGAGACTGCACCTAACTGTCCAGACCATCCGAACTGTCGCTGTACGCGTGTACCCGTGATTGCTGGTTGGAAATCTTCCTCCAGATGGCAGCGAGATCCGATTACTGGAAAGGGAAAGGTTGGCCCGAATATCACTTTCGATGAGTGGCGAAAAGACAAAGTCACTCCAGAAGTTGAGCGTGATTTAAAAATTGAACGTGCTGTTCCTTCTGACAAGAAGCAATATGACCGCTATAAGTCAGTTTTGGGTAGTGAGTTACTACCCAAGAAGTTCGCTGATTTCCAGGATTTGAAGTATAATAAAAGCGAGGAATGGACAAAAACCAATCTTGCCTATCGTGATGAGATTCTTAAAAATAAGATCCGCAGTGGATCGTACAATCTTACAATTCACGAAGGGCGGCAAGGTAAGCATATCTTGGGCCATGCCAACTACAAAGATGGGAAAAGTTATTTACTTGATGTTATTAATCCACAG
>NZ_JBCOJC010000004.1:0-99641 GCF_040925905.1 Enterococcus sp. 2201sp1_2201st1_C11_2201SCRN_220225 | reverse complement strand
CCGAACACAGAAGTTAAGCTTCTTAGCGCCGATTGTAGTGAAGGGTTTCCCTTTGTGAGAGTAGGACGTCGCCACGCGTTTGACCGTTATGTTATCATAGCGGTTTTTTTTGTGTACTCGAATGTGCTCTTTGTCAATTGGTATAGTTTTGGTCAAATCGTACTTTAGGAAAGACCTTGATATTCCCTTTTTCTATTATTAAAGGAGTGCACAAAGATTTTAATTGGATTAAAATACATTTTCAAATATGAGGGAATGCACAAAAGCCAGCAACAATTCTCCTTATTTCTTTTTCTCTAATTCTTTGTTTGAGTATGGGGGGAAGTTGGTACTTCTTGATAAGGAAGCTTTAGTTATGGTCGTATGGTTTTGGAAGCTTAATTATAGGACAACCGATTATCACAGAACAAAGTTTGCGGGATCTCAGTCAATATCAAGAATTTTATTTTCTAATATTGATTTTTAGAGTTAAATAGCCATAGATTAAAATACATTAGAAAAATGAAATAAATGATAATAAAGGGGATAAAATAAATTAAAAAGACAGAATTGCGATATCCAATTGCTGACGTAGCACTTAGCAGCTGAATTTGCCTACTCAATATTTTCCAGATACAATTAAATAGAAATTATATTTTGGAATGTTAGCCAAGAGTTTACTTAAAGATAGGAGGCTAGATAATGAAAATACGCAACTGTTTTATTCGAATTGCTTTATTGATACTCCTGCTTGTTTCATATCTGTCTACCGTGCTTCCTTTTTGTTTTGCAGAGGCTGATACAATTAAAGAAGAACTTCTTTTGAGTAGTGAAGGTTTAACAATCACTAGTTTTCAAGAGATTAATCATGGTAATAAGCTAATTACCTGGTTTTTTAGATATGTGAGCCAAGCTCCTGAAGGTAGTCAACAAGTTCTCAAAATGCATATTTCGAATCAAAATTCTCAAATTCACGATAGTCAGACTAACTGGCATAGAGAAACAGAAACTGGATGGTGGGAACAGGATGACTTCTCGACTGATGGACAGGGAATTGTTCAACTAACAACGCCAGCAACTGAAAATTCTTTGATTGTTTCTTTTCAAATGGATCGAATAGTATCCGTTGATGAAAGTCAACTAGTGGAAAAGAATGTGCTAAATGAAGCAGGTGGCCCTTATGAGTTAGTGGTAAAAACAAATACAACTTCAAAAACTAGGGAGAATTCTGTTTCTGAAAATAACGAGATGTCAACGAAAACAAATTTGCAAACAGCAGTTATAGAAGAGCTTCCAAAGAGCGAATCAGTTGTATTTGGTGAGCAATTTGAAAAGATTGCATCAAATCAGCTAACTACAGACCCTTTTGCCTATACTGTAATTGATGATCACAGTAGATTTCCTACTCATAATACTCAGCAGTTTTTAGGCGGTGGCTTGGTGGAAAATGAATACATAAAAAATTACGATTACAGCCGAAAAAGTGAATCTGATTTGATTGATCGTTATACGTTAGCCAACTCTGCTTACTCTGGCTTTGATACAGGTTATCACGAGTTTGACAGTGGCATTCATACAAAAAAGTCAGTCAAGTTGCTTGAAGACAACCCAAAAAGATTCCAAGTTACCCTAGATACTATAGGTGATGAAGTAGAGTCAACTCCTCTTGACATCGTTTTGTTGTTAGATCGATCCGCAAATATGCAAACTCAGGAAAACGACCAAAGCTATTGGAAACAATTGAAAGTGAAGGTTAGAGAATTTGTGGAGTCTATGATGAACACTGGGCTTGATGTGCATGTGGGAATTGTTGATTTTTTTGTAGAAAGCGAAGAAGAACCTACCGTTAATTTGACAATTATGAATCATCGTCCCATGAAAGACGAGTTGAAAGGAAACATTGAAAACTACACTCATGATGATTTCTTTTCAAATAATACGAAGCGTATTTTGGATCGGACTGTTTTGTCAGCAAATCCGGCTGAGTCTCTAGGAACACCTACTTTTTTAGCAATAGATGCGGCGCTTTACCTGCTAAACAGACCTGAGACAAGTTCGAATCGTAAAAATGCTGCTAAAATTGTTTGTTCTATAACCAATGGCTCTCCCAATTTAGCGCCTACAATGGATTACTACGAACAAAACGGAGCGTTATTATCTGTTGTAGAATCTTTAAAAAAGCTTTCTTTTAATCCAGAATTATCATCGTATAAATCTTTACATATTGAAGAATCAAATCGTTTTATTGGAAACGGTCAAGTGTCTACTTCAGAGGAGATGGAAGCAACACAAGACTTTCTTGAAATTCGGAAAAATCAAAACCCTAATGTGAAATGGTATTCGTTTGGTTTTCATGAAAATGAGCAATCAGACGCTTTGGTGGCAAGTTTAGGATCTGAGGGCTGTTATGTAATGGGTGAAATACCTCATGTAGTTGATTCAATAGCGCAAGAAGCAAAAACCACTACAATTCAAAAAGCCAATTTACAGGTTCCCATGAGTCCTTTTATTTCCTTGCATCAGGAATCGGTTAGCATTACGCCGGTTCTCATTGATGAAGAAAATATTTTATTTACTGATATTCAAATTCCTGAATTCAATTTTCAGCCAGTGGTAAAGGATGAAGAAATTTTGTTGGAAAATATAAGTCTAGGAAAAGTACCACAAGGCCGATTGGGCTTTCGTCTAACCTATGAGATTTCATTAAAAGAAGCCTATCAAGATGGAAAATTCTATCCAACTAGTAAACCAACATGCTTGATAAATAACAGAGCAGGACCAAATGAGGAGCGTTATTATTATCCAATACCTGCAATCAGAGATACTAAACTATCCCAGGTGAATCTGGAATTAAAATTGCAAATAAAAGATACGAATAGTGGTTTATCAAAGGCTCAATTTGGCATATTTCAAGAGTTGCAAGCAGAGGAACCTCTTTATGAATCGAATATTTCCACGGAAGAAGGGTATTTTTCTTTTGTGGATGTTAGGCCGGGAATCTATTGGTTAAAAGAAGTTCAGAGCTCAGAGCTATTTAAACCATTGGAGCCATTACCAATTCAAATAACGAATACTGGCGAGATATATGTCGCCAAGACGCCACTTCTAGTAATAGAAAAAGAGCTAAAACCAGTGTGTCTTAAAGTAGAAAATATCTCTGGAACTAAGTGGCTAACAGGAGCGCAATATCTACTATATTCAAAAACATCGGAGTTAAGTTTGTCACTCATTGAATCAATAAATGACAAAGGGATTCACGAATTAACAGGAATCAAAGCAGATTCCTATCAATTATTGGAGAAACAATCAGCTTCTGGATTTCAGCCTGTGACAAGTAGTGATATTCTTGGAGAGCTAGAAATTACTCCTAGTGGTCATATTAGTTATCAATCACAAATACTTGAACCTGTGGTAAGTGAAAAAGAACTTCTTATTTTATTACCGCCAATTGAAAATAGACTGAAACCCTTTTTGTTTACTTTATTAGTTCAGAATAAACAAATGGTAGCGATAAGCGGTTCTGAATTTGCTCTTTTTGAGCAGGATCCAGCTTTAAACAACCATGCTCCTATTTACGCTAGTGGAATTAGTGATCAAGAAGGACAGGTAATATTTAATGGGGAAGGAGCAGATTTGCTGCAACCAGGAAAAGTCTATTTTATGAAACAAGTTTCAGCTCCTAGAGGATATCTTAGATTAAATAGCATATTTAAAGTCATGATTGATGAAACAGGAAATGTCCAGTTGTACTACGGGAATGAGAAAATTCCTGATGGGCAGTATCAGCTTTCATTAAAACAAGAAGAGGCTAATCACCTCCAATTAAGAATCCAGCAAACTTTAGTCCAGACGTTACCGAAAACCGGTGGTACAGGTAAACAGTATTCGTATCTTGGTTTAGGCGTGGTTGCTCTATTAGTGGGATGCTACTACTTAAGTTGCTTGACTGATTCAAAATAAAAGATTAGCTAATTCCTACCCAACTTTTGGGAGAAGGGATTAGCTTTTTTGACGTGAAATTGACAAAAATAACTTCTCTTGGGACAATAGAATTAGCGAAAACTGGAGGGGATAAGAATGAAAGAAGAGTATGAAGAAAACAATTTTTTTGCTGGATTACGAAAACAGCGCTATGAACCTAGTCGTCATTTTATGGATTTTCATATTGCGGGATTCGCCTACTACGATGGGCTAGATGTAATTGAAGAGTTGAAATTGGGGCAAAGGGTGAATCTAGTAGTAGAACCGGACAATCCCCATGATCCTGAAGCTGTGGCCATTTATTATGGACAAAGCAAGCTTGGCTACATTCCACAAGGGAAAAACACTTTATTCAGTACATTCTTATACTTTGGCCATCACGAGCTTTTTGAAGCGAAAATTCAAATGGCAAATTTGGAAAATCACCCGGAACGGCAATTTCGGGTAGTAGTAAAAATAAAAGATGTGCGGACTAGTAAAAATGAAAGTTCAGCAGTTAATTAAAAGAATTTTGAAAAAACAATCTGAAAATCATGGTTTTTTTCAAAGAAATCGTTATAATAGAGATAACTTAACAAATATATCTCTATTATCAATTAATGTTCGGAAATTGCTAGCTATCAATTCGAAATAGGTATGGGGAATTTTAAAGGGGTTTGGGGAAATGACAGACATTGAAATTGCACAACAAGCAACGATAAAACCAATCACGGAGGTTGCTGCTAAGGTCGGGTTAGTCGCAGATGATTTAGAACTATATGGTAAATACAAAGCTAAAATTGAAATGGCAAAAATTCAAGATTTAGCTAAAAAAGAATTCGGGAAATTGGTTTTAGTAACTTCCATTAATCCTACGCCAGCAGGTGAAGGAAAATCTACTATTACTATCGGTTTGGCAGATGCTTTAAACCGAATTGGCAAACAAACGGTAATTGCCTTGCGAGAACCCTCTTTAGGTCCCGTTATGGGGATTAAAGGGGGGGCTACTGGAGGCGGCTACGCACAAGTGTTGCCAATGGAAGATATTAACTTGCACTTTACCGGCGATATGCATGCGATTACCACTGCTAATAACGCCTTAGCAGCTCTTTTGGACAATCATATTCATCAAGGCAATGAACTAAATATCGATGCCCGGAGAATTATTTGGAAACGGGTGGTAGATTTAAACGATCGGGAATTACGTCAAGTGATCGTTGGTTTAGGAGGACCAATTCAAGGAGTTCCCCGGCAAGATGGATTTGATATTACAGTAGCTAGTGAAATTATGGCAATTTTGTGCTTGGCTACAGATATTGACAATCTTAAAGAACGTTTAGGCAATATTGTTGTGGGCTATACTTTTAATCGAGAACCAGTCTATGTTCGGGATTTGCAAGTTCAAGGTGCTTTGGCTTTATTATTAAAGGATGCTTTAAAACCTAATTTGGTCCAGACAATTGAGGGAACACCAGCCTTTGTTCATGGTGGCCCATTTGCTAATATCGCCCATGGTTGTAATTCCATTATGGCTTCTCGCTTGGCCTTGCAGTTAGGGGATTATGCTGTTACTGAAGCGGGCTTTGGTGCTGATTTGGGCGCAGAGAAGTTTTTGGATATCAAAGTACCCCATCTTGGAAAAGCCCCAGACGTAGTAGTGATAGTGGCAACTATTCGGGCTTTAAAGATGCACGGAGGAGTTGCCAAAGATCAGCTGGCAGAAGAAAATGTAGCAGCCGTGAAAACTGGTTATCAAAACTTGAAGCGTCATATTGAAAATATGCAAGGTTATGGTGTACCTGTAGTAGTTGCCATTAATGAATTCGTCACAGATACCGAAGCTGAATTTGCTCAATTGGAAAATTTGTGCGAGGACCAAGGGGTCGTTGTCAAACGTGCTTCCGTATGGGCAAATGGGGGAGCTGGAGGAGAAGAATTGGCGAAAGCCGTGATTAACGCAGCAGCGCAAGAGCACGATTTCCAAACGTTATATCAAATGAGTGATAGTTTAGAATCAAAAATCCGTCAAGTCGTTCAAAAAATTTACCACGGAGCGGAGGTTCATTTTGAGAAGAAAGCTCAGACCCAATTGCGAACATTTGCTAAAGAAGGTTGGGATCATTTGCCGGTATGTATGGCAAAAACCCAGTATTCTTTCTCTGATGACCCCACTGCATTGGGTGCTCCTAATGATTTTGTAATTACTATTCGAGAATTGGTGCCTAAATTAGGGGCCGGCTTTATTGTGGCACTAACTGGGGATGTCATGACGATGCCGGGATTACCGAAAAAACCAGCTGCGCTAAAAATGGATGTAGATGAGGTCGGTAATGCAGTAGGCTTATTCTAAATTTAACAGACTAGTACTAAAGGACGGTTTTTAATCGTCCTTTTTGCTTTGTAAAAAAGTTTTCCCAGTTATAAAATTCTAGTTGAAAAAGGATTCTGTGCTATCATTAGAAAAGAGAATTTCGGCTTGTCTTTTCCCAGTCCATCGGGGATAATGAAAAGAGCTTTCGACAGAAAAGAGGGGAGCTATTATGCGGATTACTATTATTCGTAACACGGGCTTTTTTGGTATGGGTAGTCCGTTAACATTAAAAGTGAATCATCAAAAAAGTTTACTTTCTAACCAAAAGCAAGCGGTTTTTGAATTACCGAATCAACCAGTAGAGATTCAAGTTTCTTTTTTTCTTTTAAAAAGCCAACCCTATCAGATTCAAGCTAATCAGGATCAAACCTTAGAAGTTACTATGAATCCTGCTTTTGTACTGATTTATCTCTTATTATTTGGCTTGCTATTTATTTTATCTCAAGGGTTAGGGGCTTTTTTGGCGGGGTTAGTCTTGTATTTTTTGATTATGTATCGTCTATGTTCACGAGCGTATCTTATTAAGGAGGTGCCCTGATGGGGGAACGAGCTGATGTTTTTTTAGCAAGTTTTAATCGAATCGAAAAATGGTTGCGAGAGGAATTGGGCAATCCGCGAAATATGGGATTTAGTGAAATGGTTCGTCGCTTAAATAAACAAAAAAATCCCGAAGTACGAGCAATCAGTGAGGATTTATTACAAATGGCGCAACTTAGGAATGCCATTGTCCACGAACGGGTGGGAGAAGATTTTGTCATTGCGGAACCCAATGACTGGGTGATTGAGCGGATTACCAAAATCGAATCACTATTACTAAAACCTGAATTGGTTTTACCTAAATTTGGTAAACGGGTGACCGGATTTGAGATTACCCTGCCGGTAAAAGAAATTTTGCGCACCATTGCCGAAAAACGCTATTCTCAATTTCCTATCTATGACCAAGGAAACTTCAAAGGACTGATTACATTACGGGCACTTGGGTATTGGTTTGCCAAAGAAAGTCAAACTGGTGATATTAAACTGGGAGGCAAAACCGCCGCGGATTTGTTGTTAAAAGATGGGAAAGTCACCAATTATACCTTTGTTTCTAGTACCACTACGGTGACAGAAGCAAAACAATTATTTGAAAACGAAAATTTGCTTGAAGCAATCTTGATTACGAAAGATGGGAATCCTAACGGCAATTTGTTGGGCATCATTCGACCACGGGATATCTACGGGGCAAATGCAAAGGAGAAATGATTTTTGATTAGTTACTTAGTGATTGCGGCCTTATTGGTAGTGGCCGATCAGCTGATGAAATACTGGATTGTCAGTAATTTAAGTTTAGGGGAAGCACTGAACGTAATCCCCGATGTTTTTTCTTTAACGTATTTTCAAAATAGCGGAGCAGCTTGGAGCATTTTAGAAGGACAAATGTGGTTTTTTGCCCTAGTAACTTTTATTGCAGTACCAGTCTGCCTTTGGCTATTATGGAAAAATCGTGAAGGCAGCAAGTTTTATTCCTTTGCTTTGAGTTTAGTCATTGCAGGGGCTTTAGGGAATTTTATCGATCGCATGCGCTTGGGTTATGTAGTGGATATGTTCCAAACGGATTTTATCAATTTTCCGATCTTTAATGTGGCGGATATGTGTTTGACGATTGGGGTTGCCCTCGTCTTTATTTATGCTTTATTTGAAGAGCGCTTTGAAAGGAAGACAAAATGAAGGAACAAATCAAGCTTCAACTGAAAGAAAAAGGTGGCCGGATTGACAAAGTGCTCAGTGAACAACTGGCCAAGTACAGTCGCTCCCAAATCCAGCAATGGTTAAAAGAAGACTTAGTCACTGTTAATGGAGCAGTGGTTAAGGCAAATTACAAAACCAAGCCTTACGATCAAGTGGAAATATCCATTCCGGAGCCCTCCACTTTAGAATTAATCCCTGAAAATATTCCGTTAGACATTGTGTATGAAGACCAGGATGTGGCGGTCGTCAACAAGCCACAAGGGATGGTGGTTCATCCTTCTGCAGGACATCCCAATGGTACTTTGGTAAATGCTTTGTTGTATCACATGCAAGACTTGTCTTCAATTAATGATGTGATTCGTCCAGGAATTGTTCATCGCATTGATAAGGATACCTCGGGCTTGTTAATGATTGCCAAAAATGATTTCGCCCATGAGTCATTAGCTAAACAATTAAAAGAAAAGACTTCTTTGCGCAAATATGTAGCCTTAGTACATGGAGTTATTCCCCATGAAAAAGGAGTGATTGAGGCACCTATTGGTCGTTCCAAAACCGATCGGAAAATGCAGGCGGTCATTGAAGAAGGCAAACCCGCAGTGACTCACTTCCAAGTTTTAGAACGTTTTGCAGCGTTTACTTTAGTGGAATTGCAATTAGAAACGGGACGGACTCACCAGATTCGGGTGCATATGAAATACATCGACTATCCCTTAGCAGGAGATCCTGTATATGGGCCGAAAAAAACATTAAAGGGCAATGGTCAGTTTCTCCACGCCCAAGTTTTAGGCTTCGAACATCCCCGAACTGGCGAATTTTTAACTTTTGAAGCGCCAATCCCGGAAATTTTTCAAAAAACATTGGAAAAATTACGAAAATAAGTTGCTTTACTGAATGAAGAAGTGTATCTTATACCTAACAGAAAAATAAATAACCTTTAAGTTAGTCCCGTGAGGCTAAGAAGGAATGGTGAGTTGAATCCCGCAGTGCGCTGTGGAAAATGCAACTCAAAAATGACGGTACCCGAAAACGGTACTAGTTTAGACTAAAACCAAACCTCTTGTCCTCTGGGCAAGAGGTTTTTTGTTTATGGAAAATGGTTATTAAATAATGAAAGTGGAGGGAATACAATGGCAGTAAAAGAAGTAGTAGATGCCGTAACAATGAAACGGGCGTTGACTCGAATCGCCTATGAGATTATTGAACGAAATCGAGGACTTGAGGATTTGGTCTTAGTAGGAATTAAAACACGTGGGATTTTCATCGCCCGGCGCATTGCGGAACGCTTAAAACAATTAGAAGACATTGAGGTTCCAGTAGGAGAATTAGACATTACTTTGTATCGTGATGATGTGAAAGACAAAAGTTTGGAAGATCCAGAAGTTCATTCTTCCGCAATCCCGGTGAACCTTGAAGGCAAAGAAGTCATCGTGGTAGACGATGTACTCTACACTGGTCGGACCATTCGTTCTGCATTAGATGCAATTATGGACTTTGGCCGTCCGAATAAGATTCAACTTGCGGTTTTAGTAGATCGAGGCCATCGAGAATTGCCGATTCGGGCAGATTATGTTGGGAAAAATATTCCTACTGCTCAATCTGAAGAAATTATTGTAGAGATGGAAGAAAGCGATGATACCGATCGCATTTTGATTAAAAATTAGGAGTGAAGCAGCGTGGCAGAATTTCATAATGACGATGTAGTTTTAGATATTAAGGATAAACCCAAACCCTTCGTCTGGTTAGGGTTAAGTCTTCAACATTTGTTTACCATGTTTGGGGCAACGGTTTTAGTCCCAATTTTAGTGGGAATCAATCCCGGCATTGCCTTAGTCAGTTCTGGTTTGGGAACTTTAGTTTACTTGTTTGTCACGAAAGGCAAAATTCCTGCTTATCTAGGTTCTAGTTTTGCTTTTATTGCGGCTATGCAGCTGTTAATGAAGACAGATGGCTATCCTGCGATTGCCCAAGGCGCGATGACTACTGGTTTGGTTTACTTGATTGTGGCAATTTTAGTCAAGAAAATTGGCTCAGCTTGGTTGGACAAAATTTTACCACCCATTGTAGTGGGACCCGTGATTATGGTAATCGGATTGGGCTTAGCAGCGAATGCGGCTAACAATGCCATGTTAAACAACGGTAAATACGATTTTTCTTACTTAATCGTGGCTTTGGTCACATTGGGCATTACGATTTTCTTCAATATGTTTTTGAAGGGTTTCTTAGGCTTAATCCCAATTTTACTAGGGATTATCTGTGGCTATCTCTTTGCCTTAGTCATGGGGGTGGTAGATTTAAGTGGGGTTCAATCAGCCGCTTGGTTTGCGTTACCTGATTTCCAAGTACCCTTTGTCACCTATGAACCGAAATTTTATGCCAGTGCGGTTATCACCATGGCTCCAATCGCTTTTGTGACTATGACAGAACACATTGGCCACCTGATGGTCTTAAACAAACTAACCAAACGGAATTTTTTCCAAGAGCCTGGTTTGCATAAAACATTAATGGGCGATGGCTTAGCGCAAATTGTTGCTGGTTTTGTGGGCGGGCCTCCTGTAACTAGCTATGGAGAAAATATTGGGGTCTTAGCCATTACTCGTGTCCATAGCGTCTTTGTTATCGGCGGTGCAGCAGTTCTAGCAGTTATTCTTGGTTTTGTAGGGAAACTCAGCGCACTGATTCTAAGTATTCCTAATCCAGTGATTTCCGGAATAAGCTTTATCTTGTTCGGTGTAATTGCAGCAAGTGGTTTAAAGATTTTGATTGAAAACAAAATTGATTTTGACAAAAAGAAAAATTTGATTATCGCTTCCGTGATTCTAGTTATTGGCATCGGCGGACTTTACGTAGAAGCAGGGACGTTCACATTATCGGCTATGGCATTGGCGACAGTCTTAGGGATTATCTTAAACTTGATTTTACCGGAAACCTCTCGCAGTGAAGGGTAAAAAAATCCTCAACAAACGATTTAGGAGGAAATGATGATGATCATCCAATCAGAACGGATTAGTTTAAAACATTTGTTAAGTGTGGAGGCCTTAAGTGACCAAGAAGTTATGGGGTTAGTAAGGCGGGGGCAAGAATTCAAAAAAGGAGCAAAATGGACACCAGAAAAAGGGCAATACTTTGCTACTAATTTGTTTTTTGAAAACAGTACCCGAACCCATAAAAGTTTTGAAGTCGCAGAGAAAAAACTAGGCTTGGAAGTTATTGAATTTGATGCCGGTCACAGCTCGGTACAAAAGGGCGAAACCCTCTATGATACGGTTCTCACCATGAGTGCATTAGGAGTGGATGTGGCAGTGATTCGTCACGGGGATGAGAATTACTATGATCAGTTGATTCAGTCCAAAACCATTCATTGCGCCATTGTAAACGGTGGTGATGGCAGTGGACAGCATCCTTCCCAGTGCTTGTTGGATCTGATGACGATTTACGAAGAATTTGGCCGCTTTGAAGGCTTAAAAGTAGCCATTGTGGGGGATATTACTCATTCCCGCGTAGCAAAATCCAATATGCAAATGTTAAAACGCCTAGGGGCAGAAGTTTTCTTCTCTGGACCGCCTCAGTGGTATGATCATAGTTTTGATGTGTACGGTAGCTTTTTACCGCTAGATGAATTGGTAGGACAAGTAGATGTCATGATGATGTTACGGGTGCAACATGAACGTCATCAGGATGAAGAAAATCAAAGCTTTACTAAAGCAGACTATCACAAACGTTATGGCTTAACCCAAAAACGGGGAGCACAAATGAAACCAGAGGCAATTATTATGCACCCAGCGCCGGTTAACCGGGATGTGGAGTTAGCAGATGCCTTAGTAGAAGGGTTGCAATCCCGCATTGTAACCCAAATGACGAATGGTGTTTACGTACGCATGGCGATTTTAGAAGCGATTTTAGCAGGACGGGCATAAACAAGGAGGGCGAAAGCAATGAAAACACTGATTAAAAACGGCAAAATTAATACTTATGAAAATGAAACGACACCAGCTGCCATCTGGATTGAAGATGGCTTCATCAAAGCCATTGGTACAGACTTTACGGGAGACTTTGACCAAGTAATTGACGCCAAAGGGCAATTGATCACCCAAGGGTTGGTGGATGTCCATGTTCATTTGCGGGAGCCTGGTTTTACTTATAAGGAAACCATTAAATCTGGTAGTGCGGCGGCTGCTCGCGGAGGTTTCACTACAGTGTGTGCCATGCCTAACTTAAATCCCGTACCGGATACGGTAGAAAAGTTTAACGCCGTCCAAGAAATCATTAAAAAAGATGCACGAGTTAATGTCTTGCAATATGCGCCAATTACGGAAGAACTTCGCAGCGAAGTATTAACAGACCAAAAAGCATTGAAAGCTGCCGGCGCCTTTGCTTTCACCAATGATGGTGTGGGAGTGCAAACTGCCGGGACCATGTACTTGGCGATGAAAGAAGCAGCCAAAAATAATATGGCTTTGGTTGCCCATACCGAAGATGAGTCATTACTCTTTGGGGGCGTAATGCACGCAGGTAAAAAAGCAGAAGAATTAGGCTTACCAGGAATTTTAAGCGCCACAGAATCTTCTCAAATTGCCCGGGATTTGATCTTAGCTGAAGAGACTGGCTGTCATTATCATGTCTGCCATGTGTCCACAAAAGAAAGTGTTCGCGTAATTCGCGATGCTAAAAAAGCTGGAGTTCATGTGACAGCAGAAGTTTCTCCTCACCATTTGATCTTAGCCGATGAAGATATTCCAGAAGATTTTGGTTATTGGAAGATGAATCCGCCATTGCGAGGGATTGATGATCGAAACGCCTTAATTGAAGGTTTGCTAGATGGAACCATCGACTGCATTGCGACGGATCATGCGCCTCACGGTTTTGAAGAAAAAAATCAAAGTTTTTTAAAAGCGCCTTTTGGCATTGTGGGTTCAGAATATGCTTTTCAATTAATCTACACTCACTTTGTTAAAACTGGACGCTTTACTTTGGAACAAGTGATCAATTGGATGGCGGTGAAACCAGCGGCAATCTTTGGACTGAAGTGTGGGCGCCTAGAAATCGGCCAACCAGCAGATTTAGCAGTCTTTAACATTGACGAAGAATACGTGATTGACGACAAAGCGTTCTTATCTCAAGGCGTAAATACACCATTTACTGGCTGGAAAGCCATGGGAGACACCATGTACACATTTGTAGGTGGCCAATTAGTTTGGCAAAAAGGGGAGTAAAACGATGAAACGATGGTTAATATTAGAAGATGGTACGCATTTTGAAGGGGTAGGTTTTGGCGCAGAAGGAAATGTTTCTGGGGAGATTGTCTTTACTACTAGTATGACGGGTTACCAAGAAACCATTACTGACCAAAGCTTTAACGGGCAAATCATTACCTTTACGTATCCCATGGTGGGAAATTATGGGGTGAATCGCGATGATTATGAATCCATTGCACCGACTTGTAAAGGGGTAGTGGTAAAAGAATTTGCCCGCCGTCCTAGTAACTGGCGCAGTCAAATGTCATTAGATGAATTTTTGAAGAAAAAAGATATCCCCGGCATTGCTGGCATTGATACGAGAGCGTTAACCCGGAAAATTCGTCAAGCGGGAACAATGAAAGCCTCTATTGTCTCTGAGGAAAACTTCACCCATGCCTATGACCAATTAAAAGCCGTGGTCTTGCCCACCAATCAAGTGGAACAAGTTTCCACAGCGAAACCTTATCCAAGTCCTGGAGTAGGGCACAATGTGGTGGTCATTGATTTTGGCTTGAAACATTCGATTTTACGGGAACTATCCAATCGTAACTGTAACTTAACCGTCTTACCTTACAATACTCCGGCAGAAACTATTTTGGAACTGGCACCTGATGGGGTCATGTTAACCAATGGACCGGGAGATCCTAAAAGTGTGCCGGAAGCGATTGAAATGATTAAAGAAATTCAAGGGAAAGTACCGATTTTCGGAATTTGCCTAGGCCATCAGCTCTTTTCTTTAGCCAATGGTGCCGACACTTTTAAAATGAAATTCGGTCACCGGGGATTAAACCACCCAGTACGGGAAATTGCTACCGGACGAATTGATTTTACCTCGCAAAATCATGGCTATGCCGTGGATGAAAAATCCATTGATCCAGAACAATTACTGGTGACCCATGTGGAAGTGAATGATGGGACAGTAGAAGGCGTCCGGCATAAAAAATACCCAGCCTTCACCGTACAATTTCACCCGGATGCAGCTCCGGGACCCCATGATGCGCTACATTTGTTTGATGAATTTATCGAAATGATGGATGCCGGAAAGGAGCAGAACTAAATGACAAAACGCACAGATATTAAAAAAATTATGGTGATTGGCTCTGGTCCGATTATTATTGGCCAAGCCGCGGAATTTGACTATGCAGGGACGCAAGCGTGTCTGGCATTGCGAGAAGAAGGCTATGAAGTTGTCTTAGTCAACTCCAATCCCGCTACCATTATGACGGATAAAGAAATTGCGGATAAAGTCTATATTGAGCCAATTACGTTTGAATTTGTTTCGCGAATTTTACGCAAAGAAAATCCTGATGCCATCTTACCGACTTTAGGCGGGCAAACCGGCTTAAACATGGCCATGGAATTAGCTAAATCCGGCATCTTAGAAGAATTAAACATTGAACTTTTAGGCACCAAGCTTTCAGCTATTGACCAAGCGGAAGACCGGGATTTGTTTAAACAATTAATGGAAGACTTAGGGGAACCAATTCCTGAGTCGGAAATTGTGACTACCGTAGAAGAAGCAGTAGACTTTGCCAATAGCATCGGTTATCCCATCATCGTTCGTCCTGCCTTTACTTTAGGGGGGACTGGTGGCGGTATGTGCGACAATGAAGAAGAATTACGCTTGATTGCAGAAAATGGCTTGAAATTGTCTCCTGTAACCCAATGTTTAATCGAGCGCTCCATTGCCGGCTACAAGGAAATCGAGTATGAAGTCATGCGGGATTCTGCTGACAATGCCATTGTGGTTTGTAATATGGAAAACTTTGATCCAGTGGGCATTCACACGGGGGATTCCATCGTCTTTGCTCCTAGCCAAACCTTAAGTGATTATGAATATCAAATGTTGCGAGATGCTTCCTTATCCATTATTCGGGCACTAAAAATCGAAGGGGGCTGTAATGTGCAGCTGGCCTTAGATCCTAAGAGTTTCAAGTATTATGTGATTGAAGTAAATCCCCGGGTTTCTCGCTCTTCTGCCTTGGCTTCAAAAGCTACCGGCTATCCCATTGCCAAATTGGCAGCAAAAATTGCGGTGGGCTTGACATTGGATGAAATGAAAAATCCAGTAACCGAAACCACTTATGCAGAGTTCGAACCCGCTTTAGACTATGTTGTAGCGAAAATTCCTCGTTGGCCTTTTGATAAATTTGAAAGCGGAGAACGATTATTAGGAACGCAAATGAAAGCCACTGGAGAAGTCATGGCCATTGGACGAAATATTGAAGAGTCACTGTTAAAAGCGGTGCGCTCATTGGAAATCGGTACTTATCATTTAGAAATTCCTGAACTTGCTGAGAAATCAGACGGAGAAATCACCCAAAAGATGGTGCGAGCTCAAGATGACCGCTTGTTTTATGTAGCGGAAGCCATTCGTCGCGGTTACACCATTGAAGAAATTGCGGAATTAACTAAAATTGACTTGTTCTTCTTAGATAAATTGCTACACATTTGGGAATTGGAACAAGCGTTACAATCGGCACCAGAGAACCTTGACGTTTTAAAAGAAGCCAAAGAAAATGGCTTTGCGGACCGAAAAATCGCTGAGTTGTGGGAAATGACGGCTAATGAAGTACGCAATTTTAGAAAAGACCATAAAATACTACCGGTCTACAAAATGGTGGATACTTGTGCTGCGGAATTTGAATCCGAAACGCCTTATTTCTATGGTACCTATGAATTTGAAAATGAAAGCCATAAAACGGAAAAACCATCTGTCTTAGTTTTAGGCTCAGGTCCGATTCGCATTGGTCAAGGGGTGGAATTTGACTATGCCACCGTGCATTCTGTAAAAGCCATTCAAGCAGCCGGCTACGAAGCGATTATTATGAATAGCAACCCGGAAACCGTATCGACGGACTTTTCAATTTCTGACAAGTTGTATTTCGAACCGTTGACTTTTGAAGATGTGATGAATGTCATCGACTTGGAACAACCCATGGGCGTAATCGTTCAATTCGGAGGACAAACTGCCATTAACTTAGCCGAGCCATTAAATGAAGCAGGAGTTAAGATTTTAGGGACTACTACGGAAGATTTAGACCGAGCAGAAAATCGAGATCTCTTTGAACAAGCGTTAAAAGATTTAGAGATTCCACAACCTCCTGGGGATACAGCTACCAATACCCAAGAAGCAGTGAAAATTGCGGAGCGGATTGGCTATCCGGTTTTAGTACGACCAAGTTATGTCTTAGGTGGTCGGGCTATGGAAATTGTCGAAAACCAAGCTGACTTAGAAGATTACATGGCCAATGCAGTAAAAGCTTCACCGGAACATCCTGTATTAGTAGACCGTTACTTAACCGGTTCAGAATGTGAAGTGGATGCCATTTGTGACGGTGAAACGGTCTTAATTCCGGGGATTATGGAACACATTGAACGAGCAGGGGTTCACTCGGGAGACTCCATGGCAGTTTACCCGCCACAAAATCTCTCTCAAGAAATTCAAGCAACCATTGCGGACTACACGCAACGTTTGGCGCTAGGTCTTAACTGCATCGGGATGATGAACATTCAATTTGTGATTCATGACGAAAAAGTCTATGTGATTGAAGTCAATCCACGGGCTAGCCGGACGGTACCATTTTTAAGTAAAGTCACAGGCATTCCTATGGCGCAAATTGCTACCAAGGCGATTTTAGGCACGAAGTTAAAAGACTTAGGCTATGAATCTGGTCTTTATCCAGAAGACAGCAATGTCCACATTAAAGCGCCGGTCTTCTCTTTCACAAAATTACTCAAAGTTGATACCTATTTAGGCCCTGAAATGAAATCCACTGGGGAAGTTATGGGCAGCGACCGTAGTTTGGAAAAAGCCTTGTACAAAGCCTTTGAAGCAGCAGGCTTGAAGATTCCAGAATTTGGTGCGGTTTTATTCACCATTGCCGACGATGCCAAAGAAGAATCTGTCGCACTCGCCCGCCGCTTTGCTGAAGTTGGCTTCTCGATTTTGGCTACGAGTGGTACAGCGGAGTATTTAACCAAACAAGGCATCGCCGTTAAAACCGTCTGCAAGATTTCAGAAAGTGACTGTGACGAAACCGTAATTGACATTATCCGTAATGGCAAGACGCAGCTGGTAATCAACACCATGGACAAAAATCGCCAAGGGACTTCAGAAGATGGCTTTATTATTCGGCGGGAAGCTGTGGAGCATGGAGTACCGTTATTTACCTCTCTGGATACTGCAGATGCAATTTTAAAAGTTATGGAAGACCGAGCTTTTTCTACTCAAGCGATTTAATAAGATTTGTGAGAAGCTATTTTCTGAGGGAAAACCTTAGAAAATAGCTTTCCTACAATCTAGCATAATTATCTGTCCACATTAGGACAAAAGGGGAGTTCCTTTTGAAACAAGAAATGATGACTGTTTTGGCCCAAAGACAACTAGCACCAAATATTTTTAAACTAACGTTACAAGGAAATTTAGTCACTGAAATGAAGACCCCGGGACAGTTTCTACATATTAAAGTACCGCGGGGAGATTTATTGTTGCGACGCCCGATTAGTATTAATGCTATTGACCAAGAAAACGCGACTTGTCAGTTGATTTATCGCATTGAAGGCGCTGGCACTCGTGTGTTTTCAAAACTGACTGCAGGGGATACCCTAGATGTTTTAGGTCCTTTAGGCAACGGTTTTGATCTGTCTGATGTTCAATCTGGTGATACGGTCTACTTAGTTGGGGGAGGAATTGGAGTACCACCTTTATATGAGTTATCTCGCCAAATAAAAAAACTCGGAGCAAAACCAGTCCATTTCTTTGGATTTGCCACTAAAGAAGTGGTATACGACAAAGAGTTGTTTGAAGAATTAGGAGACTGTTATTGGGCCACGGATGATGGTAGTTTGGGTACGAAAGGTCATGTAGGGACTCTTTTAATGAAGTATCAAGGTGAAAAGCCCGCCGCAGTCTTTGCTTGTGGCAATACGGGCTTGTTAAAAACGGTGGATCAACTGTTTCAAAACCATCCCAATGCTCAACTTTCTCTAGAAGCGCGTATGGCTTGCGGGATTGGTGCTTGCTATGGCTGTGTCTGTCATGTAGCAGGGGATGAAACAGGCACTAAAAGTGTGAAAGTTTGTGACGAAGGACCGGTCTTCCCGGTTGGAAAGGTGGTCTTTTAAAATGACGAATCCTTTAAACGTCAAATTACCTGGATTGGACTTAAAAAATCCAATTATTCCTGCTAGTGGTTGTTTCGGCTTTGGCAAAGAGTATGGCCAGTATTATGATTTAAACAAATTAGGTTCGATTATGATTAAAGCCACTACACCAGTTGCTCGTTTTGGTAATGAAACGCCGCGAATTGCCGAAACGCCCAGTGGTATGCTAAATGCCATTGGCCTTCAAAATCCTGGTTTAGAAGTGGTAATGGCTGAACACTTGCCTTATTTAGCGGAACACTATCCCGAGTTGCCGATTATAGCCAATGTGGCGGGATCTTGTGAAGAGGACTATGTAAAAGTCTGTGAAGAAATCAGTCAAGCGCCTAATGTGAAAGCCATTGAGTTGAATATTTCTTGTCCCAATGTAAAACACGGGGGCATTGCCTTTGGTACGGATCCAGTGGTGGCGGCAAGTTTGACTGCGGCGGTGAAAAAAGTCAGTCAAGTGCCGATTTATGTCAAACTCTCGCCTAATGTGACGGATATTATTCCCATTGCCCAAGCAATTGAGGGCGCTGGTGCTGATGGGTTTACGATGATCAATACTCTATTGGGGATGCGCATTGATTTAAAGACACGTAAACCGATTTTAGCCAATCAAACGGGAGGACTGTCTGGTCCAGCGATTAAACCGGTGGCCATTCGTTTAATTCATCAAGTGGCTGGAGTGACAAACATTCCGATTATCGGTATGGGTGGAGTCATGGATGTAGATGATGTTTTGGAAATGTATATGGCAGGAGCCAGTGCAGTGGCGATTGGAACAGCGAATTTTGCTGACCCTTATGTTTGTCCACAAATTATTGAGGCTTTACCAAAACGGATGGAAGCGTTAGGTATTTCTTCATTAGAACAATTAATAAAAGAAGTACGAGAGGAGCGTAAAAGATGAGCCGACCAATTATTGCCTTAGATTTTCCTCACTTAGCAGCTGTCCAAGAGTTTTTAAAAAGTTTTCCTGCTGAAGAGTCTTTATTTGTCAAAGTGGGTATGGAGCTTTTTTACAGTGAGGGACCAACTGTCGTCCGTTTTTTAAAAGACCAAGGCCACGATGTCTTTTTAGACTTAAAACTCCATGATATCCCCAATACTGTAGAAAGTGCTATGAAATGTTTGGCGGCTTTAGGAGTCTCTTTGACCAATGTCCATGCAGCTGGTGGCATTGAAATGATGACAGCAGCTAAAAGAGGGTTAATAGCCGGAACACCAGAAGGACAAGCCGTGCCTAAATTAATTGCTGTGACACAATTGACTTCTACTTCAGAAGCTCAAATGCAAAATGATCAGTTAATTTCCGTTAGTTTAGCAAAAAGTGTCACCCATTATGCAAAATGTGCAGCTAAAGCTGGTCTTGATGGTGTGGTTTGTTCTGCCCATGAAGTCAGACAAATCAAGGAAGCAACAAATGAAGACTTTATTTGTCTGACACCGGGAATTCGGCCAAAATCTGCTGCAGTGGGGGACCAAAAACGTGTGATGACCCCTAGTGAAGCACGTAAAATAGGTTCAGACTACATTGTTGTGGGACGACCAATTACTAAAGCCAAAAAACCTTATGAAGCGTATCTTGCAATTAAAAATGAATGGAATGGGGAAACCGTAGATGAATAATTTAGCAGTAGCAGTTGCCAAAGACTTATTAGAAATTGAAGCCGTCTTTTTAAGCCCTAATGAACCTTTTACTTGGGCTTCAGGAATTAAAAGCCCGATTTATTGTGATAACCGCATTACCATTAGTTATCCAAAAGTGCGCAAACAAATCGCTCAAGGCTTAGCCGATAAAATCAAAGAACAGTTTCCAGATGCGGAAGTGATTGCTGGCGCAGCGACTGGTGGAGTACCTCATGCCGCTTGGGTTGCAGCTATTTTAGATTTGCCCATGGTTTACATTCGTTCGAAAGCTAAAGATCACGGCAAAGGCAATCAAATCGAAGGACGGATTCAAAAAGGTCAAAAAATGGTCATCATTGAAGATTTGATTTCTACAGGAGGATCGGTTTTAGGTACGGCAAAAGCTGCAGACAATGAAGGGGCAGAAGTTCTTGGAGTAGCAGCGATTTTCACTTACGAATTGCCAAAAGGCCAAAGAAACTTTGAAGAAGCAGGTGTACCATTGGTGGCATTGACCAATTACTCCACATTAATTGAAGCAGCGCTAGAAAGTAACTATATCAACGAAGCTGACTTAAAGCTATTGAAGAAATTTAAAGAAGATCCTGAAAACTGGTTAGCGGACTAAGTTAGAGGAGGGCGCCTATGGTAAAGCGTAATATGGATGTTCCCTGGAGCTACACCGGGGACAATGGACCGGAATACTGGCATACCTTATGTGAATGGTATGAAAAAGGTGCAAGTTATCCTTATCAATCCCCAATTGCTTTAGATCACCAGCAGGTAGAACCACTTGATCTGGGAACAACCGGTTTGACGTTTACTTATCAAACCGAGCGTTTTACGGAAAAGGAATTTAAAAATACGATTCACTTTATTCCCTTTGAGTGTGAGAGCTATGTGTCTTTTAAAGGCAAGGATTACGCTTTAACCGACATTCATTACCATTTACCTAGTGAACATGTGATTGATGGTGAACAAAAACCGGTGGAAATTCATTTGGTGCATATGGATCATGAAGGAAATAACTTAGTAGTGGCTGTCTTGTGTGAAATTGTAGAGGGGATTTTGGCTGAAGGTCCATTACGAAAAGCTACAGTTTGGGATATGGATCGACATTTAGAAGTTTTTGACCCAACTCTTTTTTTGCCGGAACAGCGAAGTCATTTTCACTATGTGGGCTCATTGACCACGCCACCGACTAAGGGGCCGATTAATTGGTTTGTCTTTGACCAGCCAGGAAAACTTTCCCGTACTTTTTTATCCCAGTTTAATGAAGAGATCTTACAGGGAAATAACCGGCCTTTGCAAGATAAAAAGGGAAGAGCGGTCTATTACGTGTCGGAGAGAAAGTAATGTTTTAAAGTGAATGTAAAGCATAGAAAAAGCCGCTGATTTGCGGCTTTTTCTATGCTTATTTTAAGCGTTTTAAAACACTTTCTTCAGGAGTGACATAAAGCGTTTTTTGATTTTCATAAATTACATAGCCAGGCTTGGCGCCATTGGGTTTTCTGATGTGTTTGACTTGAACATAATCCACCGGTACTTGAGCAGAATGGCGATACTTGGAAAAATAGGCCGCCAGTTCTGCTGCTTCTAGCAGTGTTTCCTCAGTTGGTTCCGGTGAACGGACAATCACATGGGAGCCGGGGATATTTTTGGCATGGAGCCAAGTATCGGTCTTTTTTGCTTTTCGCAAGGTTAATTGGTCATTTTGTAGATTGTTTTTACCCACGAGAATTTCTGTGCCATCACTAGCATGAAAGACTTCTGGTTGAGAAGGTTTTTCTTTGCGTTTTTTCCCTTTTTGTTTAATATAGCCTTGATTGATCAGCTCTTCTTTAATAACTGCTACATCCATGGGACCGGCGATTTCTAGCTGAGCTAAAACGGATTCCAAATAGCGGATTTCTTCTTTTGTTTCTGCAATTTGTGCGCCCACTAATTTCACCGCATTTTTCAATTTTTGGTAGCGAGTGAAGTATTTTTGAGCATTTTGATTAGGGGTCAAAGCTGGATCTAAAGTAATTGCTAAAGGCTGGTCTTCGTTATAATAATTAGCCAAGGTGACGCTTTTTTCTCCTCGAGGTACTTGGTGTAAGAAGGTGGTTAACAGTTCTCCTTTTTGCCGAAATTCTTCTGCGTTCTCGGAATCTTTTAAAGTTTGCTCCCGTTTTTTAAGTTTATTTTGATTTCGCTTCAATTCGTTTTCTAGCTTGCGGATCAATTCCCCACCTTGCTGTTTCACTCGGTCTCGCTCGGCTTTATCGTGGTAGAAGGCGTCCAATAATTCACTTAATGTGGCATAATTTTCATAATCAAGGGCGGCTAAGCTTTCAAAAAGGACAGGAGTAAAGAATTCTTTTTGCCCAGTGTAATGAGTAGGAGTCAACTGAGTAGTCAGACTAGTAAAAAACTCTTCCCAGACCCGCATTTTTTCATTGGAGCGCGCATTCAATCGTGTAGCCAGTTCAGTTGCCGTATCGCGACCTAATCCTTGGAAAGTTTGTTGCAAGGCTTTACCTGAAAGCTCTGGTAACTGGGATAACTTTTCAAAGACGACTGGTTTTTCAGTAGTAAAAGGATTAAGCAAATCTTGAGCCGGGGGGGTTACGTATTCTAAGCCAGGCAATAAAGAGCGGTAGCTGTTTTGGCTCGTACCGATGTGTTTAATAGCATCGAGAATTTTACCAGATTCTTGATTCATTAATAAAATCGTAGAATGGCGACCCATAAGTTCTACCACTAAGACGATATTTTGCAAGTCGCCTAATTCATCACGGCGACTAAAGTGAAAGTGAATCACCCGATCGTTTTGGACTTGGCTGATTTTTTCTAAAATGGCACCTTCTAAATACTTTCGCAACATCATCACGAAATTTGGTGGTGTATCAGGATTATGATAGTTCATCTGGGTCAGCTGTACCCGAGCATAGGTAGGGTGAGCGGAAAGCAACACTTTTTGATTTTTCCCTTTTGCACGGATAACCAAGACGATTTCATTTGGGTAAGGTTGGTGAATTTTCGATACCCGTCCAGAGACTAATTGAGAAAGCTCCGTCACCATTAAGTGGGTAAAAATCCCGTCAAAAGACATAAGGATCCCTCATTTCTGTAATTTCATCCATTTATTATAACACAGTAGCTCAAAACAAAAGAAAAAGGCAAATCTATAAAGATCAGCCTTTACTAATGGGACCACGTTTTTCCCGTTGAGTCTGTTCGATGTTTTGTTCCTCATCATCCAGTGCATCTTGAATTTCCCGGTGTAAGAAGTAGGAAATTACGGTCCGAATTACCACCACCGCAGCTAAGCGTAAAATGTCTTCTGTAGTTGGATTAATGATGGACTCAATAATATCTGCTGCAATTAAAATTTCCAAACTAAGAAGAATGTAACTGCCTAAAAAGTTACGGATAAAATTGTTATGCCGCGCGGCTCGCACATGATTCACATGAAGTAATTCTGATCGGATAAAATCATAGCCCGAAATCACCACACCCCAGATTAATACGATAATCGATAAAAAATTCAAGCCTACCACAATAATATCAAAAGCAGGCATCAAAAGCTCCATGATTTGGTGTCCCATAGTTTCCTCCTTGTACAGCCCTCTTAATTCCATGATACCAAACTTCCAATGGAATAAAAACTAGTTCTATGATGAAGAAAAAGCGACTTTCTTTGATAACTTTTCTCAGTTGCATGTGAAAAAATATACATATAGGCTCTGTTCAGTAAAATAATGTGCTGAGGAAAGCTTGTTGAATTAGGATTTTGGTCAAAATAAGCAATTTCCCTTATTTCTAACTATGTGAAGCATAACGTTTTGTTATAGCCGAATAACGAATCATTAGTTTTTTTTAGGGTAGCAAGAAGCTAAGATAACCTTAATGAAGGTCCATGTGAAGACAATCACCAATCAAAATTACTTCGATTTTGGACAAAGGAGTTAAGAAAATGGAAACTAGTTATCATTTATCCGCTGTTGAAATGGATACGCTTTTTGAAAAACTTTCAGAGAACTATCTCATTTACGCCCCAGTTCGGATTCACAACGGGGGACGCTACGCACTAGATGACACGATCATCTACAAAGAAGTCACAAAATATGCTGATATTGAATTTCACGACCGCTCGATTTTCTCCATGAAAGAGGTTCTAACCCCGATTTCACAAACCTTATTCTATTTTACTGAGGAAGAATTTACTGAAGCGAAAATCAAAGATGAACGAGACATTTTGATTTTTGGCCGGGCTTGCGATTTGAACGCAGTGAAAATTCAAGATCAAATCTATTTAGAAAACGGCAATGAAGAAGATTACTTCTATAAAAGAATGCGGGAAAAAGCTCATTTTGTTTTGATGGAATGTACCGAACAGTACAGTGGCTGCTTCTGCTGCTCATTGGGCACAAATGTTACCGACTTACAAGATTTCTCGGTCTCTTTTAGAGACGACGAAGCCTTTGTCAATGTGAAAGACAATGAATTTGCAGCTTACTTTACCGAGGCAACACCTTCTGATTATGAAATTAAAGCACCCCAAGAAAATGAATTGAAAGTCAATTTCCCCCATATCAATAACAAAGAGGAATACAAACGTTTGGTGATGCATCCGATGTGGTTGGAATATGAAAAACGTTGTATCGGTTGTGGCAAATGTACCATTGCTTGTAGCACTTGTACCTGCTTCACTACGAAGGATATCTGCTACACGGAAAACCGCAATGTAGGCGAACGGAAACGGACTTGTGCTTCTTGTATGTTAGCTGACTTTGATACTATGGCTGGTGGCCATTGCTTCCGTAAAACAGTCGGGGATCGTTATCGTTTCAAAATTTTGCACAAAGTCTATGCCCATGATGCTCGTTTCAACACTGGAGCTATGTGTGTCGGCTGTGGTCGTTGCGATGCAGACTGTCCAGAAGAAATCAGCTATTCTGCAACCTTAGAAAAAATCAATGTAGCCTTGAAAGAAATTCGTCAAGAAATGAGCGTTGAGGCACAAGAGAAACAAAAGGAGGCCGTACACCATGTCTAATACTGCAGTAGCAACTAAAAGTAAAATCAATAATCCAGTCCGGCCAGAAGGACATAAAATTTTAGAAATCATCAAAGAAAGCAAAACAGAATGGACCTTCCGCTTGGAAAACACATTGCCAATTCAAGATGGTCAATTTATGCAATTGTCCATTCCACGTGTGGGTGAAGCACCGATTTCTGTTTCCGGCTACGGGGAAGGCTATTGCGATTTCACCATCCGTAACGTAGGGAAAGTTACCAAAGAGCTTTTCAGCATGAAAAAAGGCGACACCATCTTCATGCGGGGGGCTTATGGACACGGCTGGCCCTTGGAAAAATTTGCTGGCAAAAATATGTTAATCGTAGCCGGTGGGACTGGGGTAGCTCCCATTAAAACTTTGGTGACAAAACTTTGCCAAAATCCTGAAAACTACGGCGAAATTTACTTAATTTTAGGCTTTAAAGATTCCGAAAGCATTCTTTTTACAGAAACTTTGGAGACATGGAAAAATGCACCACATTTTCATGTGGTTTACACCTTGGACAATGAAGAATACCAAGACTGGGAAACTGGTTTGGTAACGAAATTTATTCCACAAATTCCTTTTTCAAGCTTTGGGGACAATTATGAATGTGTGGTAGTGGGACCACCAGTGATGATGAATTTTGCCACAATGAGTTTAGGGGAAGCTGGAGTGCCTGATGATAAAATCTGGGTTTCTTATGAACGAAACATGTCCTGTGGAATTGGCAAATGTGGTCACTGCCGTATTGACAGTACCTATGTCTGTGTGGATGGCCCGGTCTTTAACTATGCCGAAGCAAAAGACTTGAAGGACTAAGGAGAGGGAAAAAATGGAAGATTGCAATGTAAAAGAACTACGTCAATTATGTTATCGCCAATCCAAGATTCCAGGAGAGTTTATGCTCCAATTGCGTTGTGCTGGTAACTATATGGATTCAAAATGGTTGGAAATGGTCCAACACGTGTGCCAAACTTGGGGAGATGGAAATTTCCACATTGGGACTCGTTTGACCTTTGACATCCCTGGCATTAAAGCCAAAAACGTCCCAGAAGTCAATGCTTACATCGAGCCTTTCTTATATGAAATGGAATGCAATATGTGTGGGGTTGAAATGGATACTTCAAAGGGCTATCCTTACATTGGTCCCCGAAACGTAGTCGCGTGTATCGGTGGCATCCACTGTATTAAAGCCAATATCAATACACAGGATATGGCCCACAAAATTGAAAAATTAATCTACCCAAATCCTTATCACGTAAAAATCGGGATTGGCGGTTGTCCTAACGACTGTGTTAAAGCCCAATTTCAAGATATCGGGATTGTGGGAGTGACTCGTCCAGTTTACGATGCTTCTCGTTGTATCGCCTGTGGTGCCTGCGTTAAGAAATGTAAAAAAGTCGCTACCGGTGTCTTAGAAATGAATAACCAAGGCACAATTGATAAAGACACTTGTTGCTGTGTGGGCTGTGGGGAATGTGTCGGCGTTTGTCCTACAGGAGCTTGGTCTCGTCAAGAAAAAGTCTTTTATAAAATCTATATTGGTGGCCGTTCTGGGAAACAATTCCCGCGTATGGGTAAAATGTTTGCGAACTGGTTGTCTGAAGAAGCGGTCTTGCAAATCATTGCCAACTGGCCTTCATTTTCCGAATGGGCCTTGGAAGGCAAAGCGGAATACTTGCATGGCGGTCATTTAATCGACCGGGCGGGCTACCAACGTTTCAAAGAATTTATGTTAGCCGGTGTAGAATTAAATGAAGAAGCCTTGATTGCAGACAATGTGTATTGGGCAGAGCAAGAATATCGCAGTAATATTCACTTGAAACCTTTAGATCAACACTTGAATGTTAAGTAACAATCTTATCATTTGTATTAGGAACTTAACGAATTGCCTTACGAATTACTGGATACCGGGCTTAGAAGTGTAAGCCTGGTATTCTTTGTTTTTAGCTTTGTTTACATAGTGAAGTACAACTATTTTGATCTAGCAGCTAACCTAACAGGTTTCTCTTTGTTTTTTTACAAAAATAGCGGATAATGACAGCAGTAGTTAGTAAAAGTGAGGGATTTTCATGGGAAAAGTATATCTTGTTGGAGCAGGCCCCGGTGACCCCGGGTTGATTACTTATAAAGGTGTTCAAGCTTTGAAAAAGGCAGATGTGGTGGTCTATGATCGACTGGTCAATCCACTACTTCTTTATTTAGCACCGAAAAAAGCCGTGTTGCACTATGTGGGGAAAGCACCTCAGCGCCATACTTTAACACAAGAGCAAATCAATCAAAAGTTAGTAGACCTAGGAAGTCAAGACTTGACAGTGGTGCGCTTAAAAGGTGGCGATCCTAGTATTTTTGGTCGTGTGGGAGAAGAAGCAGCCACCCTTACAGCAGCAGGCGTTCCTTTTGAAATCATCCCCGGTATCACCAGTGCTTCTGCCACAGTTTATGCCGGTTTTTCAGTAACCGAACGTTTCGTCAGTGAAAAATGTTTGATTTGTACGCCTACAGCAAAATTAGTGGAGTTTGCCAAAGAGCCACTAGCTAAAATTAGCCAAGGAGGTTCGGTGGTCATTTACATGGGGATGGAACGCTTGGCAGAAGTCTGCCAGCATTTTCTTGCCCAAGAAGCAGACCCTAATCTTCCAGTAGCTGTGATTCAATGGGAAAGCTGGGGACGTCAAGAAAAAGTAGTGGCCACTCTTGCCACTGTGGTTGCTAAAGTAGCCCAAAAAGAATTGCAAAATCCCGCTTTAGTAGTGGTGGGACCAGTTGCTAAAAATGGCGAGGCCCCTTCTTGGTTTGAACAATTACCAGATTTTGGCAAGCGTCTTTTATATGTGACAGACAAAGCATTGAGCTTTGATGACATGCTTTATTACACGTCAAAAGGCGTGGATTTTTATCCTTATTATGTAGGACAAGCCTATGATCAACGCTTTGATGACCTACATGAACGCATGGCGCTGGATTTTAAACACTATCAAGTGGAATATGCATCTGCTGAGGCTAAAACCGCCTTTGAAAGCTTGCCAGGAGGACTGAATCATGAAGGTAATTAAAGTTGGCACTAGAAAAAGTCGCTTGGCCCAGATTCAAACAGATCAAGTCATTGCCCGTTTACGAGACATTCAACCTAATCAAGAATTTGTCAAAGTTTTTATTGAAACCTCTGGGGATAAAGATCAGAAAACGGATTTAGCCTTATTAGGAGGGCAAGGACTTTTTGTCAAAAAAATCCAGCAAGCTTTATTAAACAAAGAAATTGATTTAGCGGTGCATTCGGCGAAAGATTTAATGTCTACAGAAGAAGCCGGTTTGGGTTTGACCTTTTCAGAACGCAGTAGTTATTATGATGTGTTGATTTTTCGTGATCCCAAAATGACATTGGCCACATTAAAAGCTGGCAGCCGCATTGGCACCAGTAGCCGTCGTCGCCGTTTTCAATTAAGCCAAGTTCGTCCTGATTTGGAAGTAGCGACATTACGGGGAAACATTGATACGCGTTTGGAAAAATTAGTCCAAGGACAGTACGATGCAATTGTGATGGCAGAAGCGGGGCTTTTACGCTATCCCTTACCTTTAAAGGAGAAAAACCTAGGCATGGAACGGTTAGCAGTTCCGGCTTTTTTACCGGCGATTGGCCAAGGAGTGATTGCCATTGAAAGTCGCAGTGGGGAAATGCGTGATCTTTTAGCTGAAATCAGTGACGAGGACGTTACGTCTTGCATCCAATGTGAACGCAGCTTTTTACGGGTTTTTGGTGCTGGGTGTAATGTGCCAATTGCTGGACTAGCGCAAAAAGAAGCGGGACATCTAACATTCCAAGGCATGTTAGGGACAGATGAAGGAAAAGGCTATCAAGTAGAAGTCCGCGGTCAAGATCCAGAAGATTTAGGGGAAAAAGCTGCTAGAAAAATCTTGGCCCAACAAGAGGAGGATAGGAGATGCTAGATTATCACTATCTGACGTTTTTAACCGTTTGCGATACATTGAGTTATACAGAGGCTGCCAAAGTTTTGAATTTAACTCAACCTGCTGTTAGTAAACATATCGCCCAGTTACAAGAAGAACTGGGCTTGACTTTGTTTGAATACAAGCAAAAACGACTATCCATCACCGCAGCCGGACAATACCTTTACAAACTGGTATCCAAGATGAAAAAAGAAGGGGAAGTGGGGCTAAGTTCTTTATTTAGCGACGAATATCCCTTGGAAATTAACGTAGGTTGTACGTTTACCATTGGGAATTACTTGATTTCTGAGCCTTTTTCAAAACTCTTAGTGCGCTTTCCCAACACCCATTTAAATCTGCAAGTCGAAAATACCCGGGACTTGCTCCACGATTTGAATTTGGATCGGCTGGATTGCGGTTTTGTAGAAGGAGACTTTGACAGACGGGCTTTTCAACATCGCCTTTTTCGAAAAGAGCCGTTGATTTGTGTTTGCAGTCCAGACAATCCGTTAGCAAAAGGAGTAGTGGATTATCCTCAGTTGCAAAATCAGCGCATAATTATGCGAGAGCGAGGGTCAGGTCTAGGGGAATTGGTGATTCAAGTATTGCAAGGGCAAGGACTTTTTGAGCACCATCTAGACTGTATGCACATTGGCAATTACCAAGTGATGAAGGATTTTGTAGCAAAAAATTTAGGAATTACCTTTTTATATGCAAGTTCTGTAAAAACGGAGCTTGCTCAAAAAACGCTATGTCAAATCAACTTTACGGAAGATCTGCCAGCTCATGAAATGTTTTTTATCTATCGTCGGGAAAATCCAGGTGTGGAACAGATTATCCGCAATTTTGATTTATTCGAGATGTTTGACAACTAGTAGATTAAGAAAGCAGGAAAGAAAATGAAGACAGGTTTGTTATTTGTTTTACATGGACGTACTGAAAAAATAGCAGCTTATAATCTTGAAACAATTGATTCATTACAAAAGGAAACGTCTCTTACAAGTTCTTACGGTTTTTTAGAAGGCAATCAGGCTACTTTGGAAATGGCTGCCACAGACTTAGTCAATCAAGGGGTGAAAAAACTAATTGTCATCCCTTTACTCTTATTTCCCGCAACTCATGCTTTAGTGGACTTACCCGACCGGTTAAAAGCTTGTTTGCCTAGTGAGGTTACGTTTGAAGTTTTGGAAACCATTGGCACCACTCAAACCATGTTTACGGGGTTAAAAGAAAAAATACAAGCTGCACCAACAAGTGGCAAACTCATGATAATCGCCCATGGAACGCCTCATTATTCAGAGCCATTGGCAATGTTAAAAGAAATTTGTCATAAATTGGAAGTGGAATGTCAACGACCGGTGATTTGGGGAAATTATGTAGGGCCGGATAATTATTTGCAAGTTGCCGCCAAAGAAAGGGAACCTTTAGTGGTCGTGCCATTCTTTTTAACTGTGGGACATATCGTAAAAAAAATTACGAATGAGTTAACTACTGCACACCTGGAAGGCGTTGTTTTTTTACCTACTTTCCAAGACAGCGACACTTTGTATCTTGCCTTGAAAGAGCGAATGGAGGAAGCGGGATGTATCCAGTCCTAATCGACATCAGTAAAAAAAAAATCGTTGTAGTTGGTGCTGGTAAGATTGCAACCAGAAAAGTTCTGAGTATTTTAGCTGGTGGTGGGACTGCAACGGTAATTGCCCCAGTGGCTAGCCGACAAATAAGCGATTTGGCTTTGGCTGAAAAAATCACTTACTTGCCTCGCCCTTATGAAAAAGGAGATGTGGCGGGTTTTGATTTCGTCTTTATTTGTAGTAATCAACCAGAAGTAAATGCACAAGTCCTAAAAGATACCAAGGCAAATCAGTGGGTCAATGACACAACTTGTAAAACCAACAGTAATTTTTATTCACCAGGTGTCCTGCAAAAAGACAATTTCACCTATACGGTATCTAACTCTGAGCACGATCCGAAAAAAACCAAGGTGGCAAAAGACGCTTTGGCGAGCTGGTTGGCAGGTGAAAGCCATGACTAAACCGGTAATTTTATTAACAAGGCAAGCAGGATTAAATGAAGCTGATGCCCAAACTTTTAGTCAAGCTGGCTTTGCTACGGTGGCATGTCCACTGCTTACATTAAAATACTTGCCTTTAGAAGAAGAGACTAAAAAAAATATCGAAGCCGCAAACTGGCTATTGTTTACGAGTCAAGCACCGGTAGCGCAAATTCTACCTCTTACAAGCAATTCCTGTAACATTGCCACCATCGGCAAAAAAACCGCACAAGTGGTGGAGAAATTGGGGCGACAGGTGGCTTTTATTAGTCCTAAAGAGACAAAAAAAGACTTTGTGGCGGCATTTGCAAAGGCTAATCCTAATCCCGGAAACCTATTCTATCCTAAAAGCCAACTTGCCAATGACTACATAGAAACTCAGTTGGGAAAAGTGACTCATGTGACCAGTGCCACTACTTATTTGAATTTGCCAGATGAATCAGGCCTTGAACAGTGTAAAAAATTACTTCAAGACCAAGCTGTAGTAGGGGTTTATTTAACTAGTCCCTCTTCTGCAAAACGTTTTTTAAGCTTAGGTGAAACATTGGCTTCAGACTTTTTATATGTTGCCATTGGACTGACTACTAAAAATTACTTAGCCCAAAAAGGAATTGAGAGTCAACTTATCAACGACTTACAGTCTGGAATTAGCTGATGATTCAAAATAGAAACTTGATTCTTTTGAGAAGATTTTCCAGAGGCGCTTGCTTGAATTTTGGCAACATGCTAGTATGAAAAAAGCGACAAAGAAAATAGACTAGGAGAATTTTCATGGAAAGGATTCAACAATGGTTTCACGTGCTACGTCAAGGAGCCCAAGAGATTTTACAAGATTTAGAGAATTGGTTTAATAAAAATCAGCGACGAGGAATTTTAACCTTTGTGGGGATTGTCTTAGCAATCGCGTTGTTTTCTGTATCCATGGTAACTGCTCAAGGTCATATTCGAGAGTCTGAATACGAGGAAATTGTCTTTGCTGACCTTGCCACCGACCGACTAAAAACGATTTCCTATGGGACGGAAGATAAATTTATTGAAAATAAAAAGGCGGTTTCAGTGATGTTTGCACCGCCTCATGGTACAGAGCGAGCAACAGCGGATCGTATTTTAACCGCTAAAAGTGACGAGTTAAATCGAGACTTTTATTATTATCCATTGGTTTATAACACTGTGAACATCGGTGAGAAATACAATATCGATCCTACCAAAGTGACTTTTCTCTTTTTTGAAGAAGGAGAAGAAAAGAACCGAATCGAGCTTAGTGAACTCGATGATTTGGATAGCACATTGATTCCCGAATTGAATCGGTTGTCCATGTGGAATATTAAAACCATCGGCAACTAGTTTGGATTTTTATGCAAAATAAAGAAAAGTGTTGACGGGCTAAGAAAGATAGAGTATTCTGAATTCATCATAAAAAGGGAGTGACCATCATGAACACAACAAGCAGACAATTTCAAGCATGGCGTAATTGGCGTAGTTAGTTGTATTGATGGGACATACTTCCATAGATACAACTTTTTAGAGTATCCTTCTAAAACTTGTATCTATGCCGGACATAAACTTTTCGACCGCATAGAGCATTCTATGGGGTCTTTTTTTATACCTAAAATCGATCAAGTTAGAAGGAGTAATGACAAAAAATGATAAAGTGAGGGAAATGATTATGAAAAACAAAGGACTATTTGTAACAGTGGCAGTATTGGTGATTGGCTTAGTGGGCTATGGAATTTTTCAAGGGACCCAGAAAGATGAAAAAATGACAACTACTTCAAGCAGTGAAAAGGAGACCCATCGGATTGGAGTTTTGCAACTAGTTAGCCATCCCGCACTGGAACAAATCTATGAGGGCATTCAAGAAGGCCTAGCCAAAGAAGGGCTAAAAGAAGGAGAAAATTTAGAACTGCTCTTTCAAAACGGTCAAGGAGATCAAAGCAAGTTAAACACCATGAGCCAACAATTGGTACAAGACAAAGCAGAAGTACTAGTGGGAATCGCTACACCAGCGGCCCAAGCATTAGATAACAACGTAAAGAATAAAGACATTCCCATTGTGTTAGGTGCGATTACTGATCCAAAAGGGGCTGGTTTAGTAGCTTCCAATGAAAAGCCCGGCGCTAATATTACCGGAGTTTCCGATCAACCACCGGTAGCTGAAATCATCCAATTGGCAAAAGACCTCTTACCAGACGCTAAAAAAGTTGGAATGTTGTATTCTTCTTCTGAAATGAACTCTAAATTTCAAGTAGCAAAAGCTCGTAAAAAAGCGGAAGCCCTAGGTCTTGAAGTCGTCGAAAAACCAGTGGCTTCCACTAATGAAGTAGCCCAAACGGTACAAGTGTTAGCCGGAGAAGTGGATTTTGTCTTTATTCCTTTGGACAACACCATTGCCAATGCTATGGAAACCGTTAATCAAGAAGCTACGAAGCAAAACTTGCCAATCTTTCCTTCAGTGGAAACCATGGTGGAACAAGGCGGTTTGGCAACTGTTGGGATTAGTCAAAAAGAACTAGGGGTTCAAACCGGGATTATGGCAGCCAAAATTGCCAAAGGAGAAAGTGATCCTGCTACTACACCAATTTATACATTCTCTAAAGGGGAAACCATTATTAACAAAGCCCAAGCAGAAAAATTCAATATTGACCTTAGCAATTTTGATAATCAAGAGATTCGTTTCATCGAGAAATAGCAGAAAGGGGCAAAACAGATGATTGTTTCAACGATTGGTCAAGGGCTTTTGTGGTCCTTACTAGCCATTGGCATCTTTATGACCTATCGCATTTTGAATTTTCCAGATATGACCACAGAAGGAACTTTTCCATTAGGAGGAGCTGTTTGTGTGGTGGCCATTACTCAAGGAATGCCTCCGGTTTTGGCTACATTACTGGCAATTTTAGCGGGGATGGCCGCCGGTTTTGTGACGGGAATTTTATACACAAAAGGTAAAATTCCCGTGATTTTAGCAGGAATATTGGTAATGTCTGGGCTAAATTCGGTAATTTTATTTGTGATGCAAAGTCCTAACAAAGGATTAGGGCATCAATATCCTAAAATTCAAGATTTCTTTGGTAGTCTCAATTTACCCGATTACTTTGATATTCTTTCATTAGGTGTTTTAATGGTAATCATTGTCATCGGTCTATTGTTATTCTTTTTTAATACCGACTTAGGACAAGCTTATATCGCTACCGGGGAAAATGAAACCATGGCCCGCTCATTAGGCATTAAAACTGATCGAATGAAAATACTTGGTTTGACCTTATCAAATGGGGTAATTGGCTTGTCTGGCGCTTTGATTTCCCAAAATGATGGGTATGCGGATGTCTCCAAAGGGATTGGAGTCATTGTCATCGGGTTAGCAGCGATTATCATTGGGGAAGTTTTATTTGGTGAACTGGGCTTTGCGGAACGACTGGTAGCCATTGTCATCGGCAGCATCATTTACCAATTGATTATTTTCTTCATTATTTATCTCGGCTTTGATACCACTTACTTGAAAATCATCTCTTCTGGTATTTTAGCTTTGTGCTTAATGGTGCCTCAGTTGAAAGCTGCCTTACATTTAAAAACCGGCTTTGAAAAGGAGGAGCAGCTATGAGTCGACTAATAATGGAACAAGCCGTGAAGACTGTGAAAAATGGAATGGACGAAGAACGGCTGCTCTTGGATCATTTGAATTTGACCATTCAACCTGGAGAATTTGTCACAGTAGTTGGTGGCAATGGCGCTGGAAAGAGCACGCTGTTTAATACGATTGCGGGCACACTGCCTTTAACTTCTGGCAAGATTAAAATCAATCAAAAAGATGTCACTCGTAAAGCGGAAGAAGATCGGGCCAAGTATATTGCCCGGGTTTTTCAAGACCCGAAAATGGGGACAGCACCTCGAATGACCATTGCTGAAAATTTATTGCTGGCTGAAAAAAGAGGACAGCGCCGAACCTTAATTCCTCGAAAACTAAAAGACAACTTGTCTCGTTACCAAAAGCTTTGTGCCCAAATCGGAAATGGGTTAGAACAACATTTGGACACTCCTTGTGGCAATTTATCTGGGGGACAACGACAGGCCTTGAGTTTATTAATGGCTACTTTGACTGCTCCAGAATTATTGTTATTAGATGAACACACGGCAGCTTTAGACCCTAAGACTTCAAAAAATTTGATGGCTTTAACTAATCAATTGGTGACAGAAGACAACTTGACTTGTTTGATGATTACTCATCATATGGAAGATGCCTTGCATTATGGCAATCGTTTAATCTTAATGAAAAAAGGCAAGATTGCCAAAGACTTAAATCAAGCTGAAAAAGAACGTTTAAGCTTAAGTGAGTTATTGCGATTCTTTGAAGAAGACTTGTAAAAGAATTGATGGTTTTTTGCTAGTATTTCTGAAAATATGAATATTTTTACAATTATCGTTGACAGTCTTTAAGATAAGGTCTATACTAAACACAATCTTACATCAGTTTGGAGCGATTCTTTATGACAAGAACACTATCACCACAACTGAATAAGTATTACTTTAGCTATTTTAGATGAGTTTGTATTCATGACACATGGGTACAAACAGATGGGTTTGTATCTATGATGGCTAAGGGAATTTGACTTGACTTACTCGCCACCGTAGATTTCTTCTATAGTGGCTTTTCTTTTACGCTTTGTTACTTCAAAGCATTAGGGTGTTCACTGTAGAGATTTCGCGGTGGATGCCCTTTTTTCATGGAGCAAGACAAGTGTAAGGAGGAGAATCATGACCACAATTTCAGGGAAGACCCGCTTGGCAGGACTTTATGGACTGCCTACTCGTCACAGCATTTCCCCAGCAATGCACACGCAGGCTTTTCAAGCGTTAGGTATTGATGGCGTTTATTTGGCTTTTGATATTGGTGAAAAAGATTTAGCCACAAGCATTCAAGCGATTCGTACCTTTCAAATGATTGGTGTCAATGTGACTATGCCCTATAAGCGACAAGTGATTCCTTATTTGGACGAATTGTCTGAGGCAGCTCGTTTAAGTAATGCGGTCAATACCATTGTTAGAGAAGGTAGGCGACTAATTGGCCACAATACAGACGGCATTGGTTTTATGAGGAGTTTAAGAGATATTGAGCTCAATCCACGGGGCAAGGAAATCACGATTCTTGGAAGTGGGGGAGCGGCTACTGCCATCATTGTTCAAGCAGCATTAGACGGCGTGAAAAAAATTAATGTCTTTAATCGAATGAAGCCAAGCTTTGAAGAACTTCGAGGAAACCTTAACAAGATTGCACAACAGACGGACTGTAGTATTGAGCTTTATCATCTGGCAGATGATAAAAGGCTAACCCAGTCTTTAGCAGCAAGTTGTTTGTTGATTAATGCTACTAATTTAGGGATGAAGAATGATGATCCACTACCCTTATCAACTGATTTGTTGCCAGAACATTTGGCAGTGGTGGATTTAATCTACAATCCGCCCACAACAAAGCTTTTAGCTTGCGCCCAAGAAAAAGGATTAAAAACAGCCAATGGTTTAGGTATGCTTTTGTATCAGGGAGCCGCAGCCTTTGAGTTATGGACGGGACAATCCATGCCACTTAAGGCAGTGCGACCACTGTTTGAACGATAAAACAAAAACGGAAAGAGGAATAATGATGATTGTAATTATGAAACCTGGTGCTACCAGAGCGGAAGTTGAAAAAGTAGTAAAACGAATTAAAAATGAAGGCCTAGATGTCAATATTGATACCGGTAGTGAACATGTGGTCATCGGTGTCAAAGGGGATACGCGAATGATTCAAGATGTGTCCTTTTACAGTTACGATGGAGTGGAAAAAGCGGTGCGGATTTCCAACACTTACAAGCTTAGTTCCCGAGAATTTCACCCAGGAAACACGGTGGTAGATGTGGATGGCGTGAAAATTGGGGACGGTCATTTTGTAACCATGGCGGGTCCTTGTTCCATTGAAGGTTTAGACCAAATCAGAGAGTGCGCCCGCATGGCAAAAGCCGGGGGTGCCGAAATCCTGCGAGGAGGCGCTTTTAAACCTCGGACCTCTCCTTATGCGTTCCAAGGGTTAGAAGAAGAAGGGCTAAAATACATTCGCCAAGCTGCGGATGAATTTGGCATGAAAGTCATCACAGAAGTTATGGATGAAGGACATATTGACGTGGTAGCCGAATACAGTGATATTTTGCAAATCGGTGCTCGAAATATGCAAAATTATAAACTTTTATCCGCTGTGGGAAAAACTGGCAAACCCATTGGCTTAAAACGAGGGATTGCCGGCACCATTGATGAATGGCTAAATGCCGCTGAATACATTGCCGTAGAAGACAAATCCCCGGTCATCTTTATCGAACGGGGCATCCGGACTTATGAAACAGCAACTCGTAATACCTTTGATTTAAGTGCCGTGCCGTTGATTAAAAAACTGAGTCACTTCCCGATTATTGTGGATCCTTCTCATGGTACAGGGATTTGGGATTTGGTGCCACCAATGGCTAGAGCTGGTGTAGCTTCTGGTGCAGATGGCATGATTGTGGAAATTCACCCAGATCCTGCTAATGCTTGGTCTGATGGTCCTCAATCCTTAAATGAAAAGACCTACTTAAAAATGATGAAAGAAGTTCACATTATGGAAAAAGCGATGAAAGAAATTCGTGAATTAGAAGCTTAAATCAGTCTAGCTATTGAAAAGGAGGAGCTGCTATGCTCACTGTTTCGTTAAAAGACCATCAATATGAGATTATTGTAAAAAAAGGTTGTTTAGAAGAAGCCGGGGACTTCTTAGCCAAGATTTGGCAACCTCAAAGAGTAGCAATTATTACCGATGACCGGGTAGCTCCCTTATACGAAGAAAAAGTACGGCAAGCAGTTACCACAGCGGGATTTGAAGTGGTAACCCACGTAGTACCTGAAGGCGAAGCTAGCAAGTCTTTAGCAGAAGCGGAAAAGATTTATGCTTTTTTGGCAGAATCTGGCTTTACCCGTTCTGATGGGGTGATTGCCTTAGGAGGAGGCGTCATCGGCGACTTAGCAGCATTTGCAGCTTCTACCTATATGCGGGGAATTCACTTCATTCAAATCCCTACTACATTATTGGCCCAAGTAGACTCCAGTATTGGTGGAAAAACCGCAGTGAATACGAGTAATGCCAAAAATCTCGTGGGTACCTTTAGCCAGCCAGATGGGGTTTTAATCGATACCGATGTGCTGGAGACCTTGGAAATACGACGAGTGCGGGAAGGAATTGCCGAAATTATCAAGTCAGCGGCTATAGCGGATTTGGCATTATGGCATTACTTGGAAAACTTGAAAGATGAAGCGGATTTATTGGCTCACGCTCAGTACGTCATCACAGAAACGTTAAAAGTTAAACAAAAAGTAGTGGAAGAAGATGAATTTGACAATGGCAATCGTTTGATTTTGAATTTTGGCCATACCATTGGCCACGCCATTGAAAAAACGGCAGGATATGGAGTGGTCAGTCATGGAGAAGGAGTAGCGCTGGGGATGTTAGCGATTAATCAACATGCTGAAAAACAAGGGCTAACCCCAGCTGGGAGTACCCTTGCGCTAAAAGCGATGATTGAAAAATTTCATTTGCCTACAAGTACCGAACAATGGGATGAAGCGGCGTTATTTGAAGCCATTACCCATGATAAAAAAGCCCGGGGAAACAATTTGAAACTGATTCTTTTGGAGACAATCGGCAAAGCTAAAATTCACACAGTTCCCATTGAAGAATTGAAAAACTACTTACACAAGGAGGCGTTATAATGCGTTATCTTACTGCTGGAGAGTCCCATGGGCCTCAATTAACCGCGATTATTGAAGGGGTCCCTGCAGGATTACCCCTTACTGTAGAAGACATTAATATTGAATTGGCTCGGCGGCAAACGGGCTATGGTCGTGGGGGGCGAATGCTCATAGAAAAAGACCAAGTACAGATTCTATCCGGAGTTCGTCATGGCAAAACATTAGGGAGTCCTATTACCTTAGTTGTGGAAAATCGTGATTGGAAAAACTGGACTAATGTTATGGCCGCAGAAGATGTGGCGGACAAATACAAAGAGCGACGGAAAGTTCTGCGTCCTCGTCCTGGACATGCGGACTTAGTTGGAGGAATGAAATACCATCACCGGGACTTGCGTAACGTATTAGAACGTTCTTCAGCCAGAGAAACCACTATGCGGGTAGCCGTTGGAGCAATCGCAAAGAAATTTTTGTCTGAATTAGGCGTAATGGTTGCAGGACATGTGACGACATTAGGGGGCATTGAAGCTCACTTACCGGAGAAAATTAGCGTAGCAGAAGTCAAAGAACGCTCGGAATCCTCAGAAATTCGTGTGGTGGATCCTTCTGTGGAAACAGCGATGAAAGAATTAATCGACCGTACAAAAGCTAATGGGGATACCATTGGTGGCGTGGTAGAAGTGTTAATCGGGGGAGTTCCGGCGGGCTTAGGTAGCTATGTGCAATGGGATAGCAAACTAGACGGCAAACTGGCTCAGGCAATTATGAGTATCAATGCTTTTAAAGGTGTAGAAATTGGCATGGGTTTTGAAGCCGGAACACTTCCTGGCTCCCAAGTAATGGATGAAATTCAATGGGAGAAAGAAAAAGGGTTTACCCGCAAATCCAATCATTTGGGGGGCTTTGAAGGTGGCATGACCAACGGCGAAGTGATTGTGGTTAGAGGTGTGATGAAGCCGATTCCTACATTGTATAAACCGCTGGAAAGTGTGGACATCAACACGAAAGAAACCTTTAAAGCTAGTGTAGAACGTTCTGACAGCACTGCCGTACCCGCAGCGTCTGTTGTAGCAGAAAGCGTGGTGGCTACTGTTTTAGCCAATGCCTTTTTAGAAAAATTCGGTCCGGATTCCTTTGATGAAATTAAAGATGCAGTAGCAGACTACAAAGAATATCTGAAGAATTACTAAGGAGGGCTGTGTATGAAACAAGTGTTTATTGTCGGTCTTGGCCTAATTGGCGCCTCCTTAGCTACCTGTATAAAAAAAACGCAAACCAACTGGCAAATTATCGGTTGGGATTATTCAACTGTCACTTGTGAACTAGCCTTTGAACGAGGAATTATTCAAGAAAAAGCTGTAGATTTTGCCACTGGAGCAAAAAATTGCGACGTGTTGGTTTTTGCGACACCAGTTGCGGTGACCTTAGATTATTTTAGCCAATTGGCGCAACTCGATTACAAAAAAAATTTACTAATCACGGATGTGGGTAGTACCAAATTGGCCTTGAGTCAAGCTGCAGAAAGATTGCAATTGCCCTTTTTAGGCGGACATCCCATGGCTGGTTCCCATAAGTCGGGGATTAATGCCTGTGATGAGAATCTGTTTGAAGAAGCCTACTATATCTTTACACCAAAAGCAGATCAGGCAGCAGAACTCGCTTTACTTCATGAACTATTTAAAGGAACGAGAGCTAAGTATGTAGAGTTAAGTCCTAAAGAGCACGACGAAATCACAGGGATGCTCAGCCACTTGCCTCATATTATCGCTGCTTCTCTGGTGACACAGGCAGATGTGTTTAACCAAGAGCATCCCCGGGCTAAACAGCTAGCCGCCGGAGGGTTTCGGGATATTACTCGCATTGCATCCTCAGATCCTATCATGTGGACAGATATTTTATTAAGCAATCGAGAAGTTCTGATGTCTCAACTGACACTGTGGCAAGAGGAAATGTCTAAAATTCAGCGACTCTTGATTCACCAAAATCGACAAGGAATCACCCAATTTTTTGATCATGCCAAAGATACAAGAGATCGCTTGCCCATTCATAAAAATGGAGCGATTCCGGCCTTTTATGATTTATTTTTAGATATTCCTGATGTGCCTGGGGTGATTGCAGAAGTGACGACTTTGCTGGGAGAAGCATCAATTTCCATTACCAATCTTAAAATTCAAGAAACTAGAGAAGACATTCACGGTGTCTTGCAGATCACTTTTAAAAGCCAACGGGATTTAGAAGCAGGAAAAGCCTGCTTAGAAGCCAAAACCCCTTATCACTGTCGCATAAAATAACCATTTTTGAGAGGAGTTCCTATGAAATTACAGCCAAAAAACAGCTTACAAGGTTCCATTCAAATTCCTGCAGATAAATCTATTTCCCATCGCAGCATCATGTTTGGTGCCTTAGCCAAAGGAACCACTACTGTGAAAAACTTTCTTCGCGGTGAGGATTGTCTCAGCACACTCCATGCTTTTCAACGCTTAGGCGTGCCGATTACAGATGATGGCACGACGATTACCATTGAAGGAGTAGGTTTTTCTGGGTTACAACCCGCAGATAGCCCCATTGATGTAGGCAATTCTGGGACCACCATTCGATTAATGATGGGGATTTTAGCAGGACAAGACTTTTCTACCACATTGTTTGGTGATGACTCCTTAGCCAAACGTCCGATGAATCGAGTTATGCTGCCTTTGCGGGAAATGAGGGCAATTTTAACCGGAGATAATGGTAGTGAATTCCCGCCAATTACGATTAGAGGAACCCGTGAGTTACAGCCTATTTCTTATCAACTGCCAGTGGCTAGCGCCCAAGTAAAATCTGCTATTTTATTTGCAGCAATGCAAGGAGCCGGCACGAGTACCATTATCGAGAAAGAACCTACCCGAAATCATACAGAAGAAATGATTAAACAGTTTGGCGGTACTATTGAAACTGCCGCCGACGAAAAAACAATTACCATTACCGGTCCCCAACAATTTAGTGGTCAAGAAGTCATTGTACCCGGGGATATCTCTTCGGCAGCCTTTTTCTTAGTGGCAGGGGCAATTACTCCCAATAGTCAAATTTCATTGACCAATGTGGGAATTAACCCATCTCGTACAGGGATTTTAACGATAATGGAAGCAATGAAAGCAAATCTAGTAGTCGTGGACCAAGATCAACAAAACCAGTCCGCTACTTTAGCGATTAAAACTTCCGACTTAAAGGCTACAACAATTGAAGGAGCCATTATTCCGAAACTAATCGACGAGTTGCCAATTATTGCCTTACTAGCTACTCAAGCAACGGGGACCACGCGAATCAAAGATGCAGAAGAATTGAAAGTGAAAGAGACCAATCGAATTGACGCTACCGCAGAAGAATTGCAAAAAATGGGTGCAGATATTACACCAACAGCAGACGGATTGATTATTAAAGGTCCAACACCACTTCACGGAGCAAAGGTGGACTCAAGAGGAGATCATCGCATTGGGATGATGCTGGCTGTGGCGAGTTTAATTGCTCAAGGAGATACAGAATTAGTTCGCGCAGAAGCAATCAACGTGTCTTATCCAGGATTCTTTGCTGATTTGGAAAGTCTTGTAGCTGGTGAGACGTCATGAGTATTTTACTAATCGGTTTTATGGGTGCAGGAAAAAGCACTGTAGGAAAGGCATTGGGAGAAGCAGTTGGAAAACCTTTTTGTGACTTGGATCAATTGATTGAAGAATCTTGCCAAATGACCATTCCCGAATTGTTTAACCAAAAAGGAGAATCTGCCTTTCGTCAAGCGGAGACCAAAGTTTTAAAAAAAGTCTTACAAAACGATTTAGTGATTGCCTGTGGTGGCGGTATTGTCTTAGAAAGTGTGAACCAGGAACTATTGGTGAATCATCCTAAGGTAGTGTACTTACAGGCGAAACCAGAAGCATTGTTTCACCGCATTCAACAAGATGAAAAAAACATCCGACCTTTGGCAGATGAGAAATCCATTGAAGAATTACAAACAATTTTAAAATCACGATTGCCATTGTACGAATCAGCAGCTTCTATTCAAGTGGACACCAGTGGTAAAAGCCCTGAGAGAATTACCGCAGAAATATTGGAAAGGTTGGGGGCATTATGAAAGTTGGTTATTTAGGTCCAGAGAATTCTTTTACCTATCAAGCAGCGACAACACGTTTTAAGCCCCAGGAATTAATAGCCTATCCTTCTATTCCTAATTGCTTAAAAGCGTTGGAAGCAGGGAATTTGGATTATGGCGTAGTGCCTTTGGAAAACTCCTTGGAAGGATCAGTTCATGCGACCATCGATTCTTTGTTTCATCGCCCTGGCTTACAAGTCAATGAAGAAATCATCTTGCCTATTAAGCAACAATTGTTAACGAAAGGCGAACGCTCCTTAAAACAAATCAAAAAAGTACTTTCTCATCCCCAAGCTTTAGCCCAATGTCAGGCCTTTTTAGAAGAAAGATTGCCAGATGTTTTGTTAGAGGCGGTTTCTTCTACGACTTATGCGGCGGAATATGTCCAACAACATCCTGAAGAGGCCATTGCGGCCATTGCTTCTAGAAAAGCTGCCAGACATTATGGATTGGAAATTGCCCAACAGGACATCCAAGACAACGCGGGGAACCAAACTCGCTTTTGGGTGGTGGCAAGACCAGAACAAAAAAGAGTAAATACTAAAGCTGTTGCAAAACAAACTCTCTTGATTACATTGCCGTCCAATCAACCAGGAGCATTGCATCAAGTATTGCAAGCTTTTGGCTGGCGGAATATTGATTTGAGTAAAATTGAATCCCGCCCATTAAAAACGAGTCTAGGAGAGTATTTCTTTGTGGTGGATTTGGTTTGTGACAAAGAAAGTTTGCTAATCCAAAACGCTATGGAAGAAATCCAATTATTAGGGGCCAAAGTGCGTAATCTTGGCGCTTATCCTATCACTCTTGTGGCGGAAGAGGGCGGTCTCTAAAAAAAGAGTAAAGTTTTTGTGATTCTAGCTTTTTTGATCAATCCTTAAGGTATCCTTAGAGCAATGATGATAAAGGAGCCAGCCCATGACCACTCGTAAAGAACGGAACAAACAGTTGCATGAAGAGCTTGCCAGAGAGTCTAAAGGAACCCTTTTTGCACGACGAAAATTAAACGATAATCCCCAAACTAATGAAGAAAACAGCTATCAGGAAACTAAGTATCAAGGAAATTCTCAGGAAAACCTTGATCGAAATTCCTATCAGCAGTCTTATGATTCCAATCAAATTCCTCATCCCGGAGATTATCAGCACTCAGGAAACCAGAAAAGTGGGTGGAATCGTTTTGGAAATGGTGGGGGAAATCAACCACCTAGAAATTTTTCAAATAATTCCTCTGTCTTTAAACCTAAAAAAGGAAAAAAAGCCAAAAAGAAAAAACGACATCCTATTTTAAGTGTCTTATTAAAGGTACTCGTTGTTTTAATTGTTTATTGTGTTGGGGCCTTTACACTAGGAAAAGTCACCGCGGATCAGCAAACGGTATTGTCTGAACAAGAAGCCAAGGCTTTTAATGGTGTTACTTCCAGCGATGGCTCCCATAACATTTTACTCTTAGGCAGTGATAGCCGAGAAGGTGAAACTGCACGAGCTGATACGATTATGGTGTTAAATCTAGATGGCCCTAGTCATAAACCAAAACTCGTCTCTTTTATGCGGGATACTTTGGTGGATATTCCTGGTTATGGCCAGACGAAGTTAAATGCAGCCTATGCCTATGGTGGAGCCGAACTGGTACGCCAAACATTGAGTCAAAATTTTGGCGTGGATTGTAAGTATTACACCATTGTGGATTTTCTTTCCTTTGAAAGCGTCATTGATACGCTATTTCCTAAAGGGGTAGAAATCGATGCAGAAAAAGATATGAGCGCTTATATTGATGTGGCCATTACAGCAGGAAATCAAATGATGGACGGCCATACGTTGTTAAACTACGCTCGTTTCCGGATGGACGAAGAAGGAGACTTTGGCCGCGTGCGTCGCCAACAACAAGTGATGAATGCCATTTTTTCCGGTATGAAAAATCCAGTAACTTTAGCTAAATTGCCTTATGCGGCCGGAAAAGTCATGGGAGAAGCGGCTACGGATTTACCAGTGACCTTCCTTTTGAAAAATACATTCTCCCTTGTAAAAGGCGTTGGCGGAGTCGATCGCTTGTCAGTACCAATTGATGATTCATGGAGTTATGGTACAGATGATTACGGTGGGAGCGTCTTAGTAGTTGACCAAGAACAAAACCAACAAGCAGTAGCAAGTTTTTTAAGTGAATAATTTCATGGGACGTTTTCTTAATTCTCTGAGAAAACGTCTTTTTGCGTACCTGTCTAAGAGAGATTTTGGCAGGGTTATTTCCAATCGCTATGCTTTGTGCTATATTTAATAATATGCTTTTAGCTGGAGTCCCAATTGTTAGGGCGACTTCAGGAAATCTTGAAACGAGGTTTTATTCCCAATGAAATTAGCAATAGTTACCGATAGCTCAGCGGTTTTACCTGAAGAAATCAAAAATCATCCTGATTTGTTTGTAATTCCGATTCCTGTGATTATTGACGGTCAGAGTTATAGTGAAGGGCAAGACATAGAAGCAGATGCGTTTTATGCTATGCTCAATACAAGTAAGGAATTTCCTAAAACTTCTCAGCCGGTGCTAGGAGAGGTTTTAGCATTATATGACAATTTGCAAAAACAAGGTTACGATACCATTATTAGCATTCATTTGTCGGCGGGAATTTCTGGATTTGTCAGCACTTTAGAAGCCATTAAAAATGAATTTCCCGGTCTAACCATTTTGCCTTTTGATTCTAAAATTACTTCCATGCCCATGGGAAATATGGTGAAGGCAGCTTTGGAGATGAATGATAAAAAAGCGAGTTTGGACGAAATCAAAACCCGCTTGGCATTTATTCGTGATAACGTGTACGCCTACTTAATTGTGGATGATTTAAACAATCTAGTTCGAGGGGGACGTTTGACCAATGGGGCGGCATTACTGGGTAGCTTATTGAAAATCAAACCCATCTTAACCTTTGTAGACGGAAAAATTGTTTTATTTGAAAAAATTCGTTCCAGTAAAAAAGCCTTTACTCGGGCGGAAAATATCGTAGGCGAACGAGCTGCCGCAATTGATCAGCCAGTGCAATTCTTTGTGATTCATGCAAATAATTTAGCGGTAGCCAAAGAAGAGCAAGCGAAACTACAAGAAAAGTACCCTGATGCCCAAGTCACTATTGGTCATTTCGGTCCGGTCATTGGTACTCATTTAGGGGAAAAAGCAATTGGCATTGCAATTTCACCTTATTAACTCAATTAAAGAGACAAAAAGAGGATGTTTATTGCATCTTCTTTTTCTTTTTTTGCCTGGGCTAAACGAATTTTCTTGTCTAAAAGTCCTTAAAAGACTGATTGTTTGGCACTTTTGAGAACTCTCGCTATAATTTAGATAACATGATTAAAGGATGACGTGAAATGAAGAATGATAAAGCACAAAAACCTGTTTTAATTGCCAAGGATTACCAAAAAATAGATGGACGACAAGCCCAAAGCTCACCTGAAAAAGCTCTGGTTCTGGGATTGTCATCAGATCATGAAGAGTTGTTGGGAAATTTATTACAAAAAAAAGAAGATCAATGGGAAACCCTAGATAGCCAATCGTTTACCCGAATTTTGGACATGGCGATTTTACTAGCTCAAGGAAATTTATACTTTCAAGAAGCTTACCGCTATGAAAAATTTTACAATCCAAAAGACCCTCAAGTGGAGATTATCGGCCTCCAAGGGGATCGGATGACCGTGGCAGTAGACACAGATAATCCCAATATTGATGAAGACATCCTCGCTTTTCATGATTTAATGCAAAAAGACGGGGAAATATTAGGCCAACGCTTTCGGACGTTAAAACGTCTTTTAGATGAAGCAGGCTATTAAGGAGGGCCTATGAAAACACCTTATGAAGTAACAGGCAATCGCCATTTTAGCAAATTAGAACGCATGATGATCTGGGAAAAACCTGCTAGTCACCAAACGGGAGAAGTCGAATTACGAGTAGCCAGTGAGATTAAAAACAATTGGGATGACCCGGAATTGAAGATTTTTAACGTACTCTTAGAAGGGGACGCGGGGTCAGGGAAAACCGAATTGGCAAAATCATTATCTTATCAATTGCAACTGCCTTATACTAAAGTGACTTGCTTTGCGGATATGGACAAATCAGATGTCTTTGGTGCCTTATTGCCTGTGACTGAAAATCGAGAAGAAGATGGCGAACTTTTAGAAGCTATCTACCAAACAGATAGTTTACAAGCTGTATTAGATTTAATCGCGGAGCATTTTTCATTACCTCCGTCCAGTGCAAAAGAAAAATTAGCTCAGTTGGTGGAACGAATTGAAAAAGAGCAAGGGACTTCTGTACAGTATCGCTTTTATCCTTCTGAAATACTGAGGGCCTTGGAAAAAGGCTATTTATTAGAAATTCAAGAACCTACCGTAATTCGAGATGCTTCTGTTATGGTGGCGTTAAACTCAGCGTTGGAAGTCAATGGGATGCTAAACACCCCTACAGGATTGGTTCGGCGCCATCCTGATTGTGTAGTAGTCATTACCACTAATCGGAATTACCAAGGAACCCGTCCGTTAAATGAATCGTTGCGGGATCGTATGCAGCACGCGGAAAAAATGAATTTACCTCCATTAGCTGTAATGATGGAGCGAGCGGCAGCAAAAACCGGCTTTACGGAAGAAGAACCTTTAGAAATCATGGCCAAAAGCATCCGTCTTTTAGAAGACACTGCCAAAGCTAATGCCATTAAAGGCGTAGCGGGGATGCGCTCTTACTTTTATTGGACCAATAGTTTGAAACAAGGTCAAAATCCTTTAGAAACGTTATATCCTAAAGTACTGTATAAGTTAACCACGGAACCAAATGAATTAAGTCTTTTAGAAGATGCTTTAGAAACCAGTGGTCTCTTAAAAGACTTAGCCAGTTGGTTTTATAGCAGGCCTCTACAAACCTTTAAAGAAGGACGTCACATAAGCCAAGAAGAAGCCGATGCTAGAAATATTACCACTGAAGCTGAAAATTTGGTTTTAGCTAGCAGTGAAAAAGAAGCACCAGTGGAAAAAGATTCTGAGAGTGAAGCAGCTACAGAGTTAAAACGTAATGAGGAAGAGAAAAAACCAGCCTCTGATTTACCAGAAATTGATAAACGAAATGATGCAGTTTCTCAAACAGACACCGGTACAGAAGCTGATGACAAAGGCGATTCGTTGCCGACTACAGGGGCTACAGCAGCCGAACTAGAAAAAGAAAAGCAAGAAAAGCGACAGCTCAACCAAGCTGCCCGGAAACTTTTTAAAGATACTATTCATGCTAAGGAAGGGTTGATCATTCACCGACCAAAGGCTACGGAGGCAAATCAAAAATTAGCCTACACATTACTGCAAGAAATCCGTCCCAAGGTAGCGCCGGTGGTTAAAAAGCTGAAGGAAATTTTGGAAAATGAAGAAAGCGTCAATTTTCGACGAGGCCAGTATACGGGAACTCGTTTTGATGCTAGCCGGGTGGCTTATGAGGATTTTCGGACTTTTGAAAAGAAAAATCCCCCTCAGGATGCGCCTAGTTTGGCGATTGCCTTGCGTATTGATGAGTCTGGTTCCATGGTTCGCCAAGGACGTTTAGAGGCAGCGCGTAAAGCTAGTTTAGCGGTTTTGGAGTTTTCAAAAGAATTGAACTTACCTTTAATGGTTTATGGGGATACGGCAGATCTTTCCAGTCGAGAGAAGACTTCTATTTATTCTTATAAAGAGTTTTCTGATGATTACCAAGGAGTGGCTGGAAAGTTGGCCGGGATAAAACCGCGACAAAATAACCGGGATGGGGTACCACTACGAATTTTAGCTGATAGTTTAAGTAAAGAAGCGGCAACTACAAAAGTTTTGTTCTCCATTTCCGATGGTCAGCCCAAAGCCATGCCGGATTATACGGGCAAAAAAGCAAAAGAAGACATTCAACAAGTAATTGCCGACTATGAACGTCAAGGAATCATCTTTTTAGCCGCAGCAATTGGGGAAGACCAAGAAATTATTCGAGAGATTTATGGCGAACACCGCTTTTTGGATATTACCGATTTACAGCGATTTCCAGAGGAGCTGGTAGGGTTGTTGGCCCGTTATTTGGATTAACTAATCCATAATTATATTATGTAAACTTGATAGCTTTTTTTGTAAATGTCAAGTCTTGTATTTGTTTTTTTATTCCGCTAGAGTTAATGTAGCGGAATAATTCTGAAAAGAGACGAGGGAGTAGTCCTGTCGTCTCTTTGATTTGTTCTCATAGGAATTTAGAAAAGAAAGGAAGAGATGTATGCTAAAAACCCTTTTAGCAAATGTGGGCAGTTACAAAAAAGACACCCTGCTCACGCCGTTATTTGTCACCGGGGAAGTCATCATGGATGTGATTATGCCGTTGATTATGGCAGCGATGATTGACCAAGGAATCGCCCAAAGTGACACAGGGTCCATTCTCAAGTATGGCGCTTTACTCTTTGTCTGTGGGCTTTTTGCATTATTTTGTGGCACTATGGGGGCTCGTCGGGCGGCGGTAGCTTCAGCTGGTTTTGCCCGGAATTTACGCCATAATATTTTTGCTCGGATTCAAGGTTTTTCTTTTGCCAATATTGATCGTTTTTCCACTTCCGGCTTAATTACCCGAATGACCACCGATGTGACCAACGTTCAAAATGCTTTTCAAATGATTATCCGTATGTTGGTGAGAAGTCCTTTGATTTTAATCTTCTCATTAACTATGGTGGGCTTTATTAATCCTCGGTTGATTTTGATCTATTTGGCTGTGGTGCCTTTTTTGGCCATTGGTTTAGCTTTGGTGATTCATTTTGCCCATCCTTTATTTATCAAGGTTTTTCGCACGTATGATCGTTTAAACAACGTCGTGCAAGAAAATTTACAAGGAATTCGGGTGGTGAAATCCTTTGTTCGGGAAAAACACCAAGAAAAACAATTTGGTGAAGTTTCCAACGAAGTATACAAAGACTTTACTCTGGCTCAACGCATTGTCGCTTTTAACATGCCCTTATTGCAGTTTGCTGTTTATACTTGTATGTTGCTTTTGTCTTGGTTTGGTGCCAAGTTAATCGTGGTGGAAGGTAGTTTGACTACTGGAGAGTTGGTTTCAATGTTCAATTACACCATGCAAATCTTAATGAGTTTAATGATGATCTCCATGGCCTTTGTGCAAATTCTCATTGCCCGAACTTCCGCCGATCGAATCGTGGAAGTCTTTAATGAGGAAAGTCAAATTACCAATCCTAAAAAGCCACGAATGACCGTTCCTGATGGTAGTATTCAATTTAAAGATGTCTGCTTTAGTTATGCTGACGATATGAATAAATTGGTGTTGGAAAATATTAATTTAGAGATCAAATCTGGCCAAGTTGTGGGAATTATCGGGGGGACTGGTAGTTCCAAGTCCACTTTTGTCCAACTGATTCCAAGACTTTATGACGTAACAAAAGGTGCCGTTATCGTAGGAGGACACGATGTGCGGGAATACGATATAGAGACGTTGCGTGACCAAGTCTCTATGGTGTTACAAAACAATGTCCTCTTTTCTGGTACGATTAAAGAAAATTTACGTTGGGGTAACGAAAATGCCAGCGATGAAGAAATTATCGCTGCTGCCAAAATTGCCCAAGCAGATTCTTTTGTCCAAGAATTTCCTGATAAGTACGATACCATGATTGCCCAAGGGGGGACCAATGTTTCCGGGGGACAAAAACAACGCTTGACTATTGCTCGAGCCCTGTTGAAGAAACCTAAAATTTTGATTTTGGATGATTCAACCAGTGCGGTAGATACGCGCACCGACCAAGAAATTCGCGCTGGATTAAAAGAAGCGATTCCCGGAACGACGACATTAATTATCTCTCAACGGGTGACTTCCATTCAAGATGCAGATTTAATCATTGTTTTAGATGATGGTAAGATTAATGGTTTAGGGACTCACGAAGAACTTTTGGCAAATAACCAGATTTATCAAGAAGTCTACGAATCACAAGAGAAAGGATTTGGTGAACATGTCGACTAATCCAGGAATCAATACTGCTTCACCAATCAGAACGTTAAAACGGCTCTTAAAACTGATGTTTAGTGATTATAAATTGCAGCTGGTTATGGTTTTTGTGATGATTGTGCTTTCGGCTTTTGCAAATGTTAGAGGCTCGTTGTTCATCCAAACCGTAATTGACCAGCACATTACACCAATGTTGGGTCAAAGCAATCCTGATTTTGCGGGGCTCTTACAAGCAATTATGCAAATGGCGCTGATTTATATCGTGGGGGTTGCGGCAGGGCTGATTTATAACTTTACGATGGTAAAAATCAGTGAAGGAACCCAAAAGAAAATTCGCGATCAAATGTTTACTCATATGGAGACACTTCCTATTCGCTATTTTGACAGCCATCCCCACGGGGACATTATGAGTCACTTTACGAACGATACGGATACTTTGCGTCAGATGATTTCTCAAAGTATTCCCAATTTAATGTCGGCGTTGATTACGTTTGTGTCTGTCTTTATTGCGATGTTTACCTTAAGCTTGCCATTGACCATCTTCGTCATGGTTTCGGTCTTTTTGATGCTCAATGTGGTTCGTTTTATCTCTAAACGCAGCGGGCGCTTCTTCGGTGCGCAACAACGAGATTTAGGGATTGTCAACGGCTATATTGAAGAAATGATGCACGGTCAAAAAGTGGTGAAAGTCTTTAATCATGAAGAAAAAGCCATGGCAGATTTTGATAAAGTCAATGATGCTCTGCAAAATAGCGCCACCCAAGCCAACGTAAATGCTAACCAATTGATGCCGATTATGATGAATTTGTTAAATGTGCAATATATTTTAATTGCGATTATCGGCGGTCTCTTTGCCATTAATGGAGTTAGTGGCTTAACAGTGGGGATGATTGCTTCCTTTCTTCAACTGAGCCGTTCGTTAAATGGCCCCATTAGCCAGATTTCTCAACAGATTAATTTTGTCATTATGGCTTTAGCAGGAGCAAATCGGATTTTTGATCTCCTTGATGAAAAACCAGAAGTCGATGAAGGATATGTGACGTTAATCAATGCCAAAGAAGAAAATGGTGTAATTACCGAATCTTCTGAACGCACCGGTTTGTGGGCTTGGAAACATCCCCATGCTGATGGTACTACCACTTATACGAAATTAACCGGAGACGTGGTCTTTGAAGATGTTGATTTTGGTTATGTACCGGAACATATCGTCTTACATGACATCAATATTTATGCCAATCCAGGACAAAAAGTCGCTTTTGTCGGTGCCACTGGTGCCGGAAAAACGACCATTACGAATTTAATCAATCGTTTTTACGACATTCAAGAAGGGAAAATTCGTTACGATGGCATTAACATTCAAAAGATTAAAAAAGACTCGCTACGTCATTCATTAGGAATTGTTTTGCAAGATACTCATTTGTTTACAGGAAGTATCGCGGAAAATATTCGTTTTGGAAAGTTAACCGCTACTGATGACGAAGTAGTGGCCGCAGCGAAACTGGCCAATGCGGACAGTTTTATCAACCACTTACCAGAAGGCTATGACACAGTAATTACGGGAGACGGTGAGGGACTTTCCCAAGGACAGCGGCAACTTTTAGCCATTGCCCGGGCAGCCATTGCCAATCCACCGGTGATGATTTTAGATGAAGCTACCTCTAGTATTGACACCCGGACAGAAAAAATCGTTCAAGAAGGGATGGATAAACTGATGCAAGGACGCACCGTCTTTGTGATTGCTCACCGCTTGTCCACCATTCAAAATGCTGATGTGATTATGGTATTAGACCACGGACGAATCATTGAACGGGGGGATCATAATTCTCTGTTAGCGGAAAAAGGCCTTTATTACCAACTTTACACCGGGAAAATCGAATTGGATTAACAAAAAGTTTCTGACTGAGGAATTGGTCAGAAACTTTTTTATACTCTGTTCAGCTTTTCCTATGCAAAATGTTATCCCTTTCAAAAAAAGAATTGCCGAAACCTCTTTGCCATGCTATGCTGAATATAAGAGCAAGTAAGGGAGGGATGACTTTATGGTTCGGATGACAAAAATAACAGAACAAGCAGATCAATTGAAATTGGCAATCTGTTTTTGTCATGCCATTACTTTCAAATAAAGCACGAATGGGGAAGTCTACCCAATTTTACGCTTTATTTTGAAAATAATAACTGACCATGAAGCAATCTCGCTGATGAAGAAATTCAATAGATAACGAGGTCATGGGATGCCATGGCCTTTTTTAATTGGCTAGTACTCCTCGGTCAGACAGGAGGAATTTATGTATATTCAAGGAAACCAATTCACCAAAAACTTTGGGACCACCCCAGTCTTTGATAAAATAGATCTTACATTACAAGTTGGAGACAAAATCGGATTAGTCGGACACAATGGCTGTGGAAAAAGCACGCTCTTACGGATTTTAACGGGAGAAGAAGGAGTAACCAGTGGCACTGTGGCTCGCCAAAAAGGTTTGAGCATTGGCTATGTACCTCAAAAATTAACGAGTTCTTCCATGCTTGTGAAAGATTATTTGCTCAATTCATTTCCAGAAATTGAAAATTTAAAGCAAGAATTAAATCGTTTAGAACAAGCTATGACAAAAACCGATGTTGACTTGGATCGTCTTTTAGCCCACTACGGTCGCTTACAAAGTCAATATGAAGACGCAGGAGGTTATACCTTAGAAGATCGGATCAGTAGCACTATGAAAGGTTTAGGACTGGAAGATAAATTGGAACAAGCCATGGACTCATTAAGTGGGGGACAACGAGTGCGAGTGGAATTGGCCCGGGTTTTAACCAATAATGCTCACGTCTTATTACTTGACGAGCCCACCAATCATTTAGATTTAGCGGGGATTGATTGGCTGGAAAGCTATTTGGCTCATACGAAACAAGCTTATTTAGTAATTTCCCACGATCGACAATTTTTGGACAATGTGACCAATCGTATCTTGGAAATTGAGGGAGAAGAGTTAATCAGCTATCCAGGAAATTATAGTCGCTATGTGTCTTTGAAAAAGGAACGCTTAGCAGCTCTTCAAAAGAATTTTGACTTGCAACAAAAAGAAATTCAGCGTTTGAAATTGATGATTCGCCGCTACCGCCAATGGGCTCAAGAAGGGGATAACGATGCCTTTTTCAAAAAAGCCAAAGAGTTGTCCCGTAGAGTTGAGAAACTGCAAGCACAGCTTAAGGCTCCCCCAAAAGAACCGAAAAAGCGCTTAGGTAATTTGCAACAGGCGACACGCTCTGGTAATGAAGCGTTGATTGCTAGAAATTTAGGCAAGATCTTAGGAGAACAAATCCTTTTTAGTGAGGCTAGCTTTACTTTATATCGCCAAGAGAGAGTTGCTTTAGCGGGGGATAATGGGAGTGGCAAGACCACCTTATTGCGCTGTTTGGTAGGTGAGTTACCATTAGACGAAGGAACACTTAAGCTAGGAGCCCAGGTGAAACTTGGTTATTTACCGCAAAAACTGGTCTTTTCAAAACCAAGCCAACAAATTTTGGAGTTTGTGCAAGAATTTCTGCCTCAAGACAGAGCCCGTCATATTTTGGCCCGCCATGGATTTTATGCTGAAGATGTTACCAAGCGGATTCAAGACCTCTCCGGTGGGGAACAAATGCGTTTGTATCTTTTGAAGCTCTTACAAGAACAAGTCAATTTTTTAATTCTCGATGAACCTACCAATCACTTAGATATTTACGGCAAAGAAGAATTGGAAGAAGTTTTAAGTGACTATCAGGAAACATTACTAGTCGTTTCCCATGATCGTTATTTTCTCAATAAGCTTTGTACAAAACACTTGGTAATTGAAAATGGCCAGATTCACAAGAAAGACTAAACAAACTGGATTAGCTTATCTCAGTCGATAAAGAAAACTATTGCTAGTTTAAGAGAAATGGTACAATTAAAAGTAACACATGCCTTGGAGGAAACAAGATGCAATCACGTTTTAAAAATTCCAAACTATTTTTCTGGACCGCCGAATGGGTGCTGATTATTATCGGAAGCTTTTTCTTACTTCAAATGCGAAGTTTTTTAAAACCCGTAATCACCATGGCTTCCACCATTATCTTACCCTTATTTGTAGCAGGGTTTTTGTACTATATGTTTGATCCTTTAGTTCGCTGGTTAGAAAAAAGAAGCTTGTCTCGCATGGTGAGCTTTTTAATCGTTTTTGCGACGGTGGTAATCTTTCTGGTCCTTTTAATTATGAATGTAGTGCCTCAACTGGTGAGTCAAGCTGTGCAATTGACGCAATCTTTACCTACTTATGCCGAAGAAGCCAATAACTGGTTGGTAGAAGTGGGGCAGAAAGAAGAATTTCGCAATTTCAATATTGAGCAACAGCTAGAGAGTATGAATCTTACGCTGAACAATATTATTAATTGGTTGATTACCAGCGTGACCAATAGTTTAAGTCATATTTTGTCTGTTTTGACGAAGTTTTTTGTTTTACTATTCACCGTTCCTTTTATTTTGATTTTTATGTTTAAAGACGGCTACCGCTTTATGGATAGTCTGGATGTATTCTTTCCCCAAAGCTTGCGCAGCGAATTACGAGCAACCGTTAAAGATTTGAATAATACGTTATCCGCCTATATCAGTAGTACCATGTTGGATGCTTTAATGATTGGGGGATTGAGTTTTATTGCTATGACGATTTTCCAACAACCCTATAGTTTATTGTTGGCTTTTATCTGCGGTTTAACCAATATCATTCCTTACGTGGGACCCTTTATCGGGGCTGTACCGGCGGTGATTGTGGGGTTGTTTGTTTCTCCTTGGCAAGCTTTGTATATGGCGATTTCCATTCTTGTAATTCAGCAATTGGATGGCAATTTAATCAAACCGTTGCTCTTTGGGAAGACTTTAAATATTCATCCCATTACGATTATTTTAGTATTGCTAGGTGCCGGCAGTGTCTTTGGAATTTTCGGCATGTTGGTGTGTATCCCGGTTTATGCGGTGATTAAGACCTTGATTATCAATGGTCATAAAATCTATCGGTTGAGAAAGCAAGAAAATACCATTTTAAATGATTCAATGGAAGAATAAAGTCATTTGGCACTATAAAAGAGCAGTCCGATTTCCTAATTACAGGAAGTAGGATTGCTCTTTTTGACTAGGACAAAAACTTTATTAAAATCATAGTAATAACACAGGTGCTTCCTTTTTTATCAGCCTAATACTCCATGGCGTTCGTAATGACAGGTTTTAGTAATCTTATTTTCTTCATCTACTAAAATTACTTGGGGGCGGTGTGTCGCTGCTTCTTTTGAAGTCAAAATCCCATAGGCCATAATGATAATTTTATCTTGTACTGCGACTTTTCTCGCAGCGGCACCGTTTAGACAAATTACACCAGAATTAGCAGGGCCCGCGATAACGTAGGTTTCAAATCGCTCCCCGTTATTGCAATCGACAATTTGGACTTTTTCATACTCTAAAAGACCACTTGCTTTTATTAGCGTTTCATCAATGGTAATACTCCCAACATAATCCAACTGAGCTTCCGTAACAGTAGCCCGGTGAATTTTACACTTTAACATGGTGATGTTCATTTTTTCTCTCCCTTGTTGGTAATAGTGAAGCGGGCATTGTCTATTAGGCGAGTTTGACCAATGTAGACAGCTAATAAAATCAAGCACTCTTTTTCAATCTCTTTGATTTCTTGTAACGTTTGCGGGTTGACGATTTTAAGATAGTCAATGACGGCTAAAGGGGACTCTTCTATTTTGGCGGTCATTGCCTGGTGAATTTTCGCTACCGGTTGCCGAGTATTGATCATCCTTTCAGCGAGCTTTAGACTTTGAGATAAAACCAGTGCTTCTCTCTTTTCCTGAACACTTAAATATTGATTGCGCGAGCTTTTTGCTAAGCCTGATGCTTCTCGAATAATCGGACAACTGTAAATGGTAACAGGTAGATTTAAATCCCTCACCATTTGTTCGATTACCGCTACTTGCTGAGCGTCTTTTTGACCGAAAAAGGCAATATCTGGAGTCACAATCCCAAAGAGTTTGGTCACTACGGTAGCCACACCTTTAAAATGAGTGGGACGGCTGTGACCTTCTAGCATTTGTGTAACGCCAAAACATTCCACATAGCTATTAAAACCTGCCGGATACATTTCGACTTCACTAGGACAAAAAAGCAGGTTACATCCTGCAGCCGCTGCTTTAATTTGGTCGGTGGGCAAATCGCGAGGGTAGCAAGCTAAGTCTTCTTCTGGAGAAAATTGGAGCGGGTTAACGAAAATACTGAGGACTACTTTGTCACATTGCTGACGAGCCGTTGTAATCAAACTTTGATGTCCCTCATGTAAAGCACCCATGGTAGGAACGAGCCCAATTGTTTTGCCTGCTTTTTTCCAAGTGCTGACAATTTGCCGAACTTCTACAATAGTGGTGACAGTCTGCATTTATCGTTCCTCCTGTTTCAGTATTTCGATGATTTTTTGATCAATGGGAAAAGTATGGGCGGCACTTGGAAATGCTCCAGTGGCGATTTCTTCTTGGTAAGTGGTAAAAGCTGCTTTATAAAGCGTACCAGCTTCTCCAAAACGTTTCACAAATTTCGGTTGTAAGTCTCCATACATTCCCAAAGCATCTTGGTAAACTAAAACTTGTCCATCCGTTTTATTGCCAGCGCCAATCCCAATAGTGGGGATGCTCAAACGCTGGGTAATGTAGTCAGCCAAATCACCAGGAATCCCTTCTAATACCACTGCAAAAGCTCCCGCTGCTTCTACGGCGAAAGCGTCTGCCACAATTTGCCGAGCTGCAGCTAGGGTTTTTCCTTGAATTTTAAATCCGCCAAAAGCATTAATGGATTGAGGCGTTAAACCAATATGTCCCATAACCGGAATTTGTGCTTTGACAATGGCCGCAATTACTTCGGCAAAAGCTACACCGCCTTCTAATTTCACCGCTTCTGCTTGGCCTTCTTTCACTAGGCGACCAGCATTTAAGACCGCTTGCTCCACTGAGACATGATAGGAGAGAAAGGGCAGGTCGGTGACAACGAGGGCTTTTTTTGCCCCCCGGCGTACCGCTTTCGAATGGTGAATCATATCCTCCATGGTCACTTGTAAGGTATCCTCATAGCCCAACATGACCATTCCTAATGAATCACCGACTAATAGTGCGTCGATATCAGCGTCATCCATGAGCTTTGCGGTGGTGTAATCATAGGCAGTTAACATACTGATTTTTTCTTGCTGGGCTTTTTTCTGAGCCAGTGTCATCACGGTTTTTTTCAAGAGTATAAAATCCTTTCCATAGTTGAATAGTCGGTTTCGGGATGCTTAATTTGAGCCAAGGTCAGTAGTTCTCGGGACAATAGGCAGTAAAGCAGGCTTTGTTGGTCATTTAACACTTCTAAATGACGCGTCACCGTCTGTACATCATTTCGCTCAATAGGCCCCGTCAAGGCTTTTGTGGCACCAACTGAAGCCAGTTGATTTATGTTTTGTTGTAATAATGTATGACTAGCACCGAAGACAAAACTTTCTGGCAAACCGCAATCTTTTAAAAGCGTGGTACCAGTTTGAGCTAAGGCGATGACCAAGTTACTTAAAAACACACAGCCGGCGTGGTAGCGAACTTTTTCTTTAGACGCTAGCGTATGAATCGGATTTTTCAAGCAGCTGAGTTCAGGTAAAATGTTCGCTACGTCCAGACCTTCTAAGGTAAAGGCAGCTTGGCTTAAACTTTGGAAAGACTGTGTGTTTCCAATTGCTAGCATGGGATGAAAAGAGTAGTAAAGAACGCCTGTAATTTTGGGTGTGAAGATTTCACAAGTTAGAGCACCGCTGCAATGAAAAACAACGTGTCCTGACGTTAAAAACGGCGCTATTTCCAGATAAACCGAGGAAATTTTGTCATCTGGCACAGTGAGAAACAGCCAATCACAGTCTTTAACCAATTCCTTTTTATCGCAATAGGATCTTGTATTCCAAGCACTTGCAGCTTTTTTTGCTGAAAGCAAAGTGCGAGAAGCATAGCCTTGTAGTGTAAAACCGTGCCGAGCCAAATAACCACCTAAAACATGTCCCACTTTACCAGCACCGATAAAACCGATTCTTTTCATTTCATCACCTCTGTTTTGTTTCCAGAATATCTTACCACAATTCTGTCAAGACACTAGCTGATTCTTCAATTTTGTTAAAAAAACCTAGCTATTTTGATGTAAAATCTCAAGAATAGCCGGTGCTTTTGACAATGTATGAAAGCCGTGCTATTCTTTTCATGATAAATGAAAAGGACTGGCTAAGTTGGATACGCAATAAAAGCTGTAGGCGGCAGTAGCGTCTACAGCTTTTTTAACGGTCACTAGAAATGAGGACACAATGTTAACCTTAGAAAATATTACCCAACAATTTGGGGATAAAATACTTTATGAAAATATCAGTGCACAAATTAATCGGGGAGAACATGTGGGGTTAATTGGTCGCAACGGAGCCGGAAAGAGTACACTAATTAAAATCATCACCGGAGAGCTTTTGCCAGATGAGGGTCGGGTGGTGTTTCCTAAAAACTTGCATTTAGGCTATTTGGACCAGTATGTCAATGTAGCAGAAGGCTTGACCATCCAAGGCTTTTTAGAAACAGCTTTTGCTGGGGATTTCGCCAAAGAAGCCCGCATTGGAGAGCTTTACACACAATATGGTGAAAGCTTAGACGATCGTCTGTTAGAACAAGCTGGTCAGTTGCAAAACGAGCTGGACCAAGGGGAATTTTACCAAATGCAGACGATTATTGATGAACTGGCTACAGGTCTGGGCATTACTATTCTCGGTATGGACACAAAGATGAGCAATCTAAGCGGTGGCCAACGCTCGAAGATTATCTTGGCGAAGATGCTCTTAGAAAAGCCGGATTTATTAATTCTCGACGAACCAACGAACCATTTAGATGATAATCACGTTACATGGTTAACTCAATTTCTAAAAGAATTTACAGGGACCTTTTTGGTAGTTTCTCATGACCGCGCCTTTTTAAATGAAATTACCACCCATATTTTGGATATCGAATTTGGTAAATTAAGCAAATACACTGGGAATCTAACGAGAGCTTTAAAACAAAAAGAATTGCAACAAGAAACTTACTTGCGGCAATACGAAGCTCAAAAAGAACACATTAAGAAAACCGAAGCTTATATTCGCAAATACAAAGCCGGCTCCCGTTCGACCATGGCTAAAAGCCGGGAAAAACAACTAGCCAAAATCGAACGGCTCACACCACCTAGTGATGCGCCAAAACCTCATTTAGCCTTTGATTATGCGCCAATCGTCACCACGTTAGCCTTGGAAACAGATCAACTGGTAATTGGCTATGAAAAGACCCGTCCGCTTTTAGCGCCGATTAATTTAACCATTCGCTATGGAGAAAAAATCGCGATTCGAGGGTTTAATGGCATCGGGAAATCCACATTGATTAAAACTCTCTTAGGGATGATTCCGTCTTTAGAAGGGGAGTTTCATTATCCGGAAAAAACTTCATTTAACTATTTTTCCCAAGAATTAGACTGGCAAAACCCATTGCAGACCCCATTACAGTTTATGAGCGATCGTTTTCCAAAAGCTTCAATAAAAGAATTACGCCAACACTTATCCCGGGCTGGTTTAACCGCAGAATTAGTCCAAGAGTCTTTAAAATATTTAAGTGGTGGCGAACAAACCAAGGTCAAATTAGCAGAAATGACCATGAAAAAAAGTAATTTCTTAATTCTCGATGAACCTACCAACCACATTGACCAGGAATCGAAAGAAAACTTACAAGAGACTTTACAAGCTTTCCCCGGGACAGTTTTGGTAGTTTCCCATGAAAATGGCTTTTATGAAGACTTTGTGGACCGAGTAATCGAATTAAGCGCATAAAGAGGAGGATCATTTATGAAAAACATTCAATTTATCGCCACCGATATGGATCATACTTTACTAACCAGCACAGGGGAACTACCCCCTGGTTTAATCGAAACCGTAAGAGAGTTAAAACAAAAAGGCATCACTTTTGCTGCGGCTAGTGGGCGACCGTTGTATACATTACTGGATACATTTCAAGAATTGCGTCATGATATGAGTTTTATTGCCGACAATGGAGGACTGATTCTCCATGAAGACAAAGTTATTTTCAATAGTGAGCTGCCTCAAAAAGATTACCAAAAAATGGTTGCCTTTGCCCAAGAATCTTCGGGAATTCCTGTCATTTGTGGTATGAATGCAGCTTATATTGAAAGCAAGTATCAAAATTACGAGGCTGTTTTCCGCACATTTTACACTCAAATTGAGTTTGTGGAAGATTTAAGTCAAGTGGAAGTTACCGCTGATAAATTCACCCTCTATTTCCCAGAGCAAAACAGTCAAGACAACTTTGCTGCTATTTTTGAGCCAACTTTTGGTGGAGATTATTCTGTAGTAGTTAGCGGACCGGAATGGATCGACATTATGAATAAAGGTGTGGATAAAGGTAGTGCTATGGAGATTATGAGTCAAAAACTAGCCATACCTTTTGATAATATGATGGCGTTTGGTGACACCTACAATGATGTGGGGATGCTAAAACAAGTGGGACACAGCTATATTATGGCCAATGGAACCCCGGAAGTTGCGAAATTTGCGAAATACACCGCGCCATCAAATGACGAGTATGGCGTGTTGCAAGTATTAAAAGAAGTACTTACTAGTAAACAGTAGAATTGATTTTAAAAAGAGTGATTCGTCAAAAATCGGCGGATTGCTCTTTTTGTTTTTTTGCAGTGGTTTTTGGGAATTGCTTTACAAGTATCTGACTCACTTGGATTTTGATTCCCGTTAGTGGCCATATCGAAGCAGGAGGGTCATCTAGTGACTTGAAAGCCGGTTTGATGGCGTATTTGCGAGAATAGTAGCAACTGAATTAGCACTACATTAAGAAAGTACCACTAGGCTAGCAAATCTTTCGCAAAAAAGTTATACTTGTACTAACAGGAGGTGTGAATTATGGAAGTGAAAGTCAAAAAAATTGGCAACTCAGTAGGGATTATTTTTCCTAAGGTTGCTCGGATGCAAGCAGGAGAGGAATTCACATTGCGCATGAGCAAAAGTGGCTACATACTCACACCTAAAATCAAGGATATTTACCATACCGATGAATTTTGGGGAGATGTCCGCAGTGAGTTAACAGCAGAAGATCGCGCTTGGGATGAAATGAAAAGCCTTGAGACTGAGGTCGAAGAATAATGAAAATTCCTCAGCAAAGAGACATCATTTTCATTGATTTTGACCCTTCTTTAGGAAAAGAAATCCAAAAACGTCGTCCGGGCATTGTGGTAACCAATAATGAATTCAACAAACGCACGGGCTTTTGTTATGTGTGTCCTATTTCCTCAACGAAAAGAAAAGCACCATTGTATGTAGATTTGATTGTAGAAGGGGAGACTAGTGGAATTAGCGGTCAAATTTCTGTCCATCAAATGCGTTCAATGGATTATACGAAACGTAAATTCCAAAAAGTCGCAGTTTGTGATTTGGCGACTTTCTCTGCTGTGTTAGAAAGAATTGAAGCTTTCGTTTCTTTAGAAAATTAATACACAATATACTAAAAATGCACTCAGGATACTGTCCGAGTGCATTTTTAGCATGTCATTTGAGTAAAAACGTCCATAAGTAACCAACTAGAATTTACCCTAAGCCACTGAGTAGCCGCCAAATAAAATAAATCAACAATAAGACAAAAGGGAGATTAATCCACCAGACCGCACTGGAGCCGATTTTATGAAGCACTCGATCAAGACGTGTGTTCCGTTGTACCTTAGTACCGGATTTCACTTGGGAAAAGGCTGGAATACTAGCCTTAATGCGACAATATTCCTGATAATCCTCTTTGTTTAAGGCTTCAAAAAAAACATTTGCTTCTGATTGGAAGTCGAGAAAGTAACAGCTGAAATTCTGACGGTGCATTTTTTCATCAAAATATCGTCGCTGATATTTTTCTACATAAATTGATTGAATACTTTCATAGGGATAACTAAAATATTGCTTTTCTTCCAAAAACTCTACAACTACTAAAAAGAGAATTCTTCTTTTCGTAAAAATCATCAGTCGGTTGCCACGGGTATCATGAAAAGTGTTCACGTAATCTCTTGCTTTTTTGGTGCGGGCGTAGGAGAGACCGTTGATACCAGTATTCATAAAGGCAGTATTATCAGTATTTGTTAAAGGCAAATAAGCTAAAATCTCTTCGTCTTTTGGTAGTTCCGGACGTAGTTTTTCAGAGATTTCTTTCATCAGGATGTAGTACTTGCTTCGTTGGTAGAGGGTCTTGGCATCATCTTGGGCTAATACATTCCCCAACCGCTTATTTTCTTCAAAAACCACTTCTTTAAATCCCATGAAGATCACTCCTTTCTGATAAAACTTCTTTTAACTTGCTGCGTCCTCGTGAAAGTCGATTGTAAATTACTCCTTGATTAATCCCTAGTAAATCAGCAATATCAGCAGGGGATTCTTGATAAAAATAATAAAGCAAAAAGATATGCTGATCTTCTTTTGATAAACAATCCACTAATTCCAAAAATTCCTCTTGGGCCAAAGGATCAGCAACAGCATAAGCGATTTGTCTAATGCTTTGATTACTGAGCTCATCATTTTTTAAATCTCGCTGCAACATACGTTTTTTATCAATGGCTTTACTACGGGCAATCATCAATACCCACGTAGTAAAAGACGCTTTCTTGGAATCATAGGTGTTAATTTTTTCCCAGATTCCGTAAAAGACTTCATTTTCCACCATTTCCCACTCGTTTTGTTCATGACTCTCCCTAAGAATCGCGTGAATCGTCCGCAAAATTGCCTGTCCATATTCCGCAACCAGATTTTCAAGTCCAGCAAAATCACGCTTTTTCAACTGAGTAACCAACTCATCCTCCATATCGACACCTCCCATTACGCGATAGCAATCCTTTAATCTATTCATTTATTATACGTTGGAAAAACTCTTTTTCTATCAGCAAAAGAGTTTTTTTATAATGTTTCTTCTTAACATCCTAAAAAGAAGGGAAAAGGAGTGTTTTCATGAGGTTAAACACAAGTAAGCAACAAAAGCGGGGGAGATATGGTATACCTAAAAAATGGACTTTCTGATGTTTATTGTTTGTGTAATCGCTTGCGATTAAGTTATATAGGACTACATATTAAGCAATACAGTAAATAATTACGGTTAATGCCAACTATCGTGGATACTAGAAGCCGATTGTTCTAAAAAATGATTTATGCGTTTGATCACTAACGTAGTTATGCCTATAGTAATTAGATAAATTTCCGTTTTTCATCAGCAGTATTTATTAATCACATAACCTGTAATGCTTTAATTTTTATACTTGCTGCAACAAGTAGCTTATCAGCTACAAAAATACGATTAGAAAAGAAATGAATACTGAGAACAGATTATTTTTATTGTTTAACAATTATCCATGGGAAGATTTTGAAAATAATGGAGGGATTGTAATAGATTTTAGTGGATATAATGAGTTGAAAATAAAGTTAAGCTGGATTTATTGAAGCTTGCTACTTCGTTTAATATATATTATGTTAACTAAAATGTTAAATTTTTGCTTTAGTGATTGGAATTAGGATTTTCTATCACTCCCCTGTTTGCAGACCTCCTGTTGGCAATTTGGATGCTAACAACTCGAATTGAGTACAAAAAATACATTTTAACAGTAATTTTTATTGTTTTCCCTACTGATACGGTTAAAAATTAATCTTTTAGATCAATTAAATCGAGATAATTATTCAATGATATAAATATTTGGAATTGATTCTTCAGCATCCTTTTCATAATTAACAATTAACTCAATAATTAGCCCAGTTATGCGTTTGGGATTATCTATAAGTTAATCTGCATAAATTACAAGATTCTTTCATAATTTGCTACATAAACTTGCTGAACTTTAAAAATCATCCATCCTTAAACACCTAATAACTGCACTGATGAGTGTATAGAAAGCTTTGTCAGCTTAAAATCATCTTTCAAGAAACAGATAAGTCTGAACTTCAGAATCATTTAATAAAATCAGTTATTTGCTGTTAGTTCCATTCATTAGTAAATTGCGATTAAATAGCGGTTCTTCTATTTATAAAAGTCCACGATTACTCTACTAGTAACTTCCCCATAATCTCTAGATGGTGCATGATAACACTTTTTCTCATGACACCCATTCCAGGGAAATGCCCTGCTTGATACGCTTTTAGCAAAAGATTTAACCCTAATGTTTCCGGTAAGCGTCCAGATTTTGTCCAAGTATCGACCTCAACAAGCATCTGTAAAAATTTCTCTTTTTGAGACAAGGCTGTTTCCTCAGGGTCTTGAGGTGAGACGAAATGATGCACTCGCAGTTCTCTACCATCTCCAGGATAGACCAGATGTAAGCACAAATCGCGATCAGGGTAACCTTGCTCGTAATAAATGCGGCTGTCCAATGAAAAATCACCAAATCCGCTAAATCCTTGTTTTCTATAGGTTAAATGGCTCCGAGTAAAAACTTCATCTTGATACTCACGATAATAACTGTTTCGAGGTAGCCGAGTAAAGGGGTCTTGTAACGAAATCACCCCACCAGTTTTTGTTAATTGGCGCAAAATCCTCATTTCAAAAGGAGCCGCAAATTGCCCCTTGAGATACTTCTCTGGTAGTTCCTTCACCCCTTGAGCGGAATTAGCAAAGTACAAATCATCTGGATGAAAATGAAATTCTGCTGGATTAGCTGTTATAATATGACCCCGGTGTCCCTGGGATAAGTCTTGTAACAGGGCAAGGCCTGTTTCTGTCAAGAAATCGCCCGCTTGAGGATTGTCGATTAAATAAAAAGGATGATTCTTTTGACGGAAGACTTCTAAGGTTTGTAGTAAAGTTTTAGACTGTTTCACCGGCTCAATAACGGGAATGACAGTTTTGGCAAGACGATCTTCTTTTACCAATTCTTTTAAGGCTAGAAGATCAAACTGTTTTCCTCGTAAATACGGATAGTACATCGTTATTCCCCTTCTTCTAATCGAGCCAACAGTTCCTTGTAAGCTTCTTGGTAGGCGTCCAGCTCTTCTTTTAATGCTTCGACAGCTTGATCTTGGGTATCTGCTAGAAAACGATCGTAGTAATTTACCCCGCCACCATAAAGATCGTACTCCGGCTGACGGCGTTTTAACTCCTTGTAAAGTTGGTCTGTGCTGAAAACCCGCACTCCCCGTTCGGTTTGTTTGGCCTTGCTTACTTCTCTGGCCTGGGCATTCATTAAACGATACATTAATTCATTTTCGTTTACTTGCAGTTCTTGGTAGCGAGCTTTTTTTGCTGAAACGAGATAACCTGGCAAACCTTGTTCTTCTGGATTGGCATAGCCATGGTAAACTAAGACGCCTACATGCTCAGGAATCTCTTTTTCCACTTGAAGATAGAGGCTTTCTGGTAAGACGAAGTAATTGTAATGGCCCACAAAAGACAGTTTCGCATGGGAGCGAAAATCCCCTTTGGAAACTTTCAATTCAAAGCAACGCCACTCATACTCTTTATCGGAAAGCAAGCGCAGACTTAACGTGTCCACAATCCCTAAATCATCCGGCATGACCACTTCTTCAACTACGACTTCCCCTTTTTCTCGGCAATAAGCGTATAAAGTCTCTTCTAAAGCTAGGGTTAATGGGGTCTTCATCAGATTCCTCCTAGGATATACTCGTTTATTTATCATAGAACAAACATTCGTATTTTGCTAGAAGAGTGTATGATTTTTAGTAATTTCTAAGGAATACTAATCTCAATAAAAAATTTTACACCTTAACTAAATGGGATTACTCGCTAAATAGTGACTTTCTTGATAAAATGCCAATGAGAAATGAGGGATTTTAATGACTAGAAAAAATCAGCGACGCCGTCAAAGTCACCAGCAGCTTCCAGAAGACAGTGCTGCTTACGAAAAACACCAAAAAGAATTTGCTAAAATTCAAATTAAAGAAGAGGAACGTTTAAAAGGCCATTTAGAAACGTTTAATGATGGAGTCATTGCCATTATTATTACGATTATGGTCTTGGAAGTCCCCCTCCCCTCTGATTCGGGAGTAGATTATTGGACGTTCATTCGTTCTATTGTGATTTTTTTGATTAGCTTTTTCATTGTGGCTAATTTTTGGTATCAGCACCATCGTAGTTTTGGAATGATTACGCGGGCTCGACGGAATATTTTATTAACGAACTTTTTATTTTTAGCGGCATTATCCATCCTACCGCTGATGACCAAATGGATTATGCAAGAACAAAGTAGTTTTGCTATTATGAATTTCGGGATTGTTTATTTCGTGGTTAGTCTGACGGAATTATTGCTTTACCGCTTTGCCTTTGTCAATCATTACGGAAAATCCGATACCGCTTTTCATTTTTCCAATCGGATTACGCTGATTCGAATTTGGGGGCAATTGTTACTAAATCTAGCCCTTATTTTAATTGCCATTCCGTGGCCAGATGTGACCATGGTTTTGTATCTCAGCTTGCCAATTTTGGCCTTTTTCTTTCCCGACCAGTTCACTCAACGGCGGCAGAAAAAAGTCCGCTTAAAAGCCAGTTTAAAAGAAGGACAACCAGTAAAGCGGGAACAGTCAGAGTAAGACTGCTCCCGCTTTACTGGTTGTTATTGCGAAAATGACTCGTTGTTCTTGTAAAACATGGCATTTACAAAGTTTTACGAGCTTTTTCCTTTTATAAACCTAACTGTGTTTATCTACCACGTCAAAGATATGATCAATCAGTTCCATAACTTTTAGCACTTCTTCATTTTTAACGATAGGTGCCGCATTTTTTACAACTACATCGTAGAAATTTTGATAGAAGCTTTGAGTAAGAGTGACACCTTTTGGCAAGTTTTGAGTAACTGTAGCTTCTTCTGATGGTGGTGCCATGGTTTTGGTGAGGCCAACTCCTGCTTGGATTGGCTTAGGTGCCGCTACTTCCGCATTTGTTGCTACTACCATTTTACCGGAAAGATCCCAATCACTGATTTCTGCTGTTCCTTTAGTCCCTTTAAGATACCAACGAGGCAATTTAATATAATTAGTCGTCCCTACTTCGGTAATCACTTTTAAGCCATTTTCAAAGGTCAAATAGGTGATATAGCCATCATCGCACTCTTCCCCTAAAATATAGCTAAAATCGGCCTCGATGTTTTTCAATGGACTGTCCACCAGCCAAAGAATTTGATCCAATAAGTGAATTCCCCAGTCTAAGAGCATCCCTCCACCGTGTTTTTTGACACGCCGCCAGTCACCGGGAATGCCATTTGCCCCGTGAACCCGGGACTCAATTTGAAAGATATCCCCGATTTCTCCAGAATTCACTAATTCTTTCACAATCAAATAATCTGGGTCCCAACGGCGGTTTTGATGAACCATAAAGACTTTGTTACATTTTTTTGCTACTTCCATGATTTCTCGCAATTCTTGGGCATTCATAGTGACCGGCTTTTCGCAAACTACGTGCTTACCTGCTTGTAAAGCGGCAATGGCGATTTCTTTGTGACTATCATTAGGAGTCGCAATTAAAATACAGTCCACAGCAGCATCATTTACTAGTTCTGCTTGGCTCTTGTAGGTTTTCAAGCCAGCTGTAGCAGCTAACTCTTGACGATCAGCTTTAAGATCATAGACTCCAACAAGTTCAAATAAATCACGCTCTGCAGGTAAAATTTGATTAAAATGGTAAGAACCCATACCGCCATAACCAATGACTGCAATCCTTAATTTTTTCATTTTGTTCACTCTTTTTCTGTTAAATTTTTAGGTTCGTTGGATAAAACAACTCAAATTAAGTCCACCACATTTCAGAAGGTTGTTCTTTGATCATAATGGAGCGCAAATTGGTAATTGCTCGATTCAAGCCTTCATCCACGGACATAATTGGATCTTCATGCTCAATGCTTAAAACATAATCATAGCCATAAATTCGCAAGGCGCTAATCATATCAGACCACACCTTCAAATCATGACCACAGCCCACGGAGCGGAATGTCCAAGCCCGGGTTTTGACATTGCTATAAGGCTGCATATCCGTTAAGCCATGCATATTGATATTGTCTTGATCCAAATAGGTATCTTTGGCGTGGAAGTGATGAATCGCCCCTGCTTCTCCTAAAATCTTCACCGCAGCTACCGGGTCAATTCCTTGCCACCACAAGTGAGAAGGATCTAAATTACAACCGATAGCTTTCCCGCAGGCGTCTCGAAGTTTTAACATGGTGTAAGGCGTATGGGCCAAAAAGCCACCGTGAAGTTCAATCCCGATTTTTACACCCGCGGCTTGGGCTTCGGTATTGACGGTTTGCCAATAAGGAATCAATTTTTGTTCCCATTGGTAGTTGTAATTGTCATCGTATTCCGTGGGCCATGGCAATGTAGGCCAGTTAACTTGAGTGTCAGTAGGATTGCCACCAGAAACGCCCGAAAAACCATTGACCACTTCTACATTCATTAAACTCGCCAACTTGATGGTTTTTTTTAACAATTCATCGGCTTCTTGAGCGGTTTTGGCAATTGGTGAGATTGGATTATGGTGACAGCTTAATGCTGAGATTGACAATCCTTTATCGGCTAATTTTGCCAAATATTCTTTCCGGGCTTCAGAAGATGCTAGCAGTTTGTCAATGTTTAAATGGGCATCCCCGGGAGAACCACCGGTACCAATTTCTACCATTTCTAAACCTTTTTTGGCTACCACCTCAATCATTTCTTCAAAAGACAGTTGGTTAAACAAGGGGGTGAATACACCTAGTTTCATAAGTTAAGACTCCTTTTTTTTATTATTTTTCCAAAGCGTCAAAGTGACCGTAAGCAGGCTGAATATTATCAGTAGCTTTTGCCCAGTTGACTGCGTTTATTATGACTTGTTGGACTTTTTTGTTGTAATAGCTGTTATAGGTTTCGTGACCGGGTTGGAAATAAAAGATTTTCCCATTGCCTCGGCTAAAGGTACAACCACTGCGAAAGACTTCGCCACCGGGAAACCAGCTGACAAAGATTAATTCGTCTGGCGCGGGAATATCAAAGTGTTCCCCATACATCTCTTCTTGTTCCAGTTCAATACATTCCCCAATCCCTGCTACAATCGGATGACTAGGATTGACATTCCAGATTCGGGCATGGCGATCATCTTCCCGCCATTTCAAATCACAGCTAGTCCCCATTAACTTTTTAAAGATTTTGGAGAAGTGACCGGAATGGAGCACGATCAATCCCATACCCTCTAAAACTTTTTGATGTACTCTTTCAACGATTTCGTCTGCTACTTCTTCATGGGCTTTATGCCCCCACCATATTAAGACATCTGTTTTTTCTAACACTTCCGCGGTTAAACCGTGTTCTGCTTCATCCAAGGTGGCAGTGGTCACTTCAAAGCCGGCTGCTGTCAAAAATTGGCTAATTTGTCCGTGAATGCCATCTGGATACATGGCTTGGACTTTGGCATCGGTTTTTTCATGGCGAAATTCATTCCAAACGGTTACTCTGGTCATTGTTTTCCCTCGTTTCTATTTTCCGAAATTATTTAAAAAAGTAAGGTTGTCCTGTTTTAGAAGATTCGTAAATTCCTTCTAAAATTTGAGTTACAACGAGAGCTTCTTCTGGTTTTACCACTAGTTCGGTATCGTGAAGAATGGCATCAATCCACATTTTTGCTTCCACTTCGGCAGGATCAGAGCCGGTGCCATCGTAAAAATCAACGCCACCGGTTTCTAACTCAATGGCATTGTTAAATAAATGTCCCCGCTTTTCGCCGTTTAAGGTTAGACCATCGTTCATATCCGCCCCGCCTTTTGTCCCACAAAGCGTAGTTTTGGCTTCTTTAACGTCAAGAGAATTTAGCGCCCAAGCTGATTCTAAAAAGATACTGGCGCCGTTTTCCATCATAATAAACCCAAAGGCCGAGTCTTCCACGGTGAATTTTTCCGGATCCCAAGGGCCCCAAGCGTTTGCTGCATCTTTCGTGTCAGCAAGCTTACGATAGGCTTTCCCCACTACATATTTTGGCTGGTAGTTACCCATCATCCATAAAGTCAGATCCAAAGCATGAGTGCCAATATCAATTAATGGACCGCCCCCTTGCGCTTCTTCATCTAGGAAAACGCCCCATGTAGGCACTGCCCGACGGCGAATTGCGTGTCCTTTGGCAAAGTAAATTTCCCCTAAGTCCCCATCTTGGCAAGCTTCATGAAGATACATTGAATCTGGTCGATAACGATTTTGATAGCCAATGGTCAACTTTTTACCAGTACGTTTGGCTGCTTCAATCATTAATTGAGCTTCTGCTGTGGTTTTGGCCATGGGTTTTTCACACATTACATGACAGTCAGCTTCTAAAGCTGCCACAGTGATTGCGCTGTGGGAAGAATTGGGCGTACACACGTGAATCACATCTAACGCTTCATTAGCTAACATTTCTTGGTAATCTGTATAAACACTGGCCTCTGCCCCACCGTATTCCACCGCAGCTTTTTCTGCCCGTTCTTCAATCAAATCACAAAAAGCAACCATTTCAACGTCTGGGATGGTTTTTAATGCCGGCATATGCTTACCGTTAGCGATTCCGCCACACCCGATGATTCCAATTTTTAATGTCATAATTTCTGTACCTCCTAGTTTTACAATCACTTTCTTAACGAAGTCCTGTTTTCTCCATTGTTGAAAGCGTTATTTTCTTTGTTGCTTTTATTATAGTGAGGCAAGTGGCAAAATTCTTCCCGTAAATCTCACCAATCTTCCCGAATATTGCGCTAATTGGAAACGCTGTCGAAAATTGGCAATAAAAAAGACACCTCTCAATCGAAGTGTCTAATATTCAAAGAATTGAAATCAACCCTTGAGAATATTCTTCTGGTATTTCAATGGGGAAATACCCACCGCTTCTTTAAAGACATGGTGAAAAGTCTTTACGCTGGCAAACCCGGCTTTCTCTGCCACCTCTACCATGGGAATCTTTTCGCTAGCTAAGATAAATTTTGCTTGATTGACTCGGTAATCCGTTAAAAATTGACCGAATGTTTGCCCGGTGTTTTTCTTGAAAAAACGAGTGAAGTAATAAGGAGAAAAACCGACTTCTTTGGCTACTTCTTCTAAGGTTAAACTTTCTTGGTAATGATTTTCAATCAAGTCAAAAACCACATTTAGCTGGTCCAAAGTTTCTTGGTATTTTACTGCTGCTGGTTGCGTGATGGAAACTCTTTCTTTTTTTGAGGGGAGTTCCCGATAAAAATCTGCCACTAGTAAATGCAACAAAGCAATGATTCGAAACCGCTCTCCCGTAGTATCCTGTTCTTGAGCCGAAAACAAAGCCAATAATAAGTCTGTCATCCTTTTAGCAAAGTCAGCCGGCCAGTTACGGCTTAAGGGCTCTCCTTGTTCAAACAATGCAAATAAGGTAGGATCTTCCGGCCGTCTTAAATTCACTTCATCAAACATCAATAAATCAAATTGAAAAACACAACGTTCACTATCAGGAGAAGCTAAAAAATAATGGGGCTGACCACTGGGGAAAAAATAGGTCTCCCCTTCTGCTAATTCGATTAATTTTTGTCCTACTCCAATATTGACTTTGCCTTTTTTCGTGTGAATAATTTCAATTTCTTTATGGAAATGGGGATAGGTAATCGCCCAACCATCATTTAAAAAAGCCCGGAAAGGAAATTCTTGTTTTAAATGGGTGATTTCTAAATAATTACTCATGGTCCTCCTTCTTTCCAATCAATAAAATATCTGCCAAAAAACTCTCACCAAAGCGGTCTTTTCCTCGTAGCCATTCTTTACCAAATTCATCAATTTGCCCGTGGAAGTCTTGGGCTTCTGTTAATGTGAATTCTACTAAGTCGATTTGATTGGCTAATTGTCGGTAGGTTTGACTGTTCATTCCCAGATTGGCAAACAAACGGCGAGCATAAGTATCCGCTACAAACACCACTTGATCAAAGACATAGAGTAACAAAACATCCGCTGTCTCTTCGCCAATACCGTGCAATTGCAATAAGACTTTTCGCAAATTTTCTCCATAATAATCAGCAATTTTTCCATAATTAAAATCCCAGTTGTCCAAAAAAACAAGGAGTTCTTTAATTCCACGACTTTTATTTTGATAAAAGCCACTGGGGCGGATCAAGTCCCGGATTTCGCCTTGAGACAGTTGACAGAGTTGCTTTGGGGTAAAGTCTGTAGCAATTTTTAAATTTTCCAAAGAGCGAGCTGCATTTTGCCAGTTCGTATTTTGCACCAGAATCGCTCCTAGTAAAATCTCTACTTTGCTATTTGCTGGCCACCACCCAGAGGGACCTTGATGGAAAAGCAGCCTTTGATAGATTTCTTTGATTGTTCTTTCTTGCATCAAAAACACCTCATTTTATTATACGAAGAAAAGCTGTTAAAATAAAGGACACAATCATATGCTAGGAGGTGTCCTGATGTGTGGACGCTATCTCTTTGATCCTGATACCGGAGAGTTAAACGAGTATTACAAAATGGCTTTTCAAATCAAGCAAGACGACCTTAAAATAGGTGAGATTCCTCCTTCTGAAGAGGTCATTACACTAGGTCTTGGGGAAGATCACAAACTCCGGGTGGCTCTGACCACTTGGGGATTTTCCAATCATCAAAATAAACAACTTTTGATCAATGCCCGTAGCGAAACTCTAGAAGAAAAGCCCACTTTTCGCAATGAATTTCCCTTTCATCGTTGCCTCTTTCCCATGTCCGGCTTTTATGAATGGAATAAAGCAAAAGAACAGCTTTTGTTCACATTGCCCAAAAAAGAAGTGATGTATGTGGCAGGGGTGTATCGAGTAAAAGACGGTCGCATTGAATCGGTCATTTTAACTACAGCTCCAAATGCTACAGTGGAACCCATTCACAACCGGATGCCGTTAATTATTGCTAAAAAAGATGCTCGCTCTTGGCTGGAAAATACGAAGGCGGCACGCAAATTACTGCATAAAGTAGATGAAACCCCGTTGATCATTACCCCTGTTTCTAAAAAAGAACAGACAAATCCTCAAAATCAGATGGAGTTGGAGCTGGAATAAGCACTTTCTCAAATTGAGACAAATGAAAAGAAAGTGCTGTGACAAAAGTCGTATTCCAGTCCTCCGAACCGAACATTACTATACGTGAGACGAAAGCAAAAGACGAGACTCTTTCATGAAGGAACATAGGAAGAGTCTCGTCTTTTCATTTCTAAAAATTTCAAACGGTGACTAACCTTGATTTCATCAAGCTAAGTCACCGTAATTCACTTTTTCTCTGAACACGTATGGTAATGTTTCTTCTACGGACTGAAACACGACTTCTTCACGATTAATTTTCAAACGTACATTTATTTGACTTAAAATCAAAACGTTCGCTATTTTTTGTTTATTAGTTACTTATGTCACATCCCCTTTCTTTTGCTTACGATTCACCTTTGGTAATGTTCGGTTTGTAAGACGGTAATGCGACTACTGTTACAGTGTCTTTTTCCTATTAGCCAATCATCACCGATTCATCTGGATATTTAAAGTTACCCTCTTTTTCTGGACGACGAACTAAGGAGAAGACAACAGTCATAATACCAACTCGGCCGATAAACATCAATGAAATAATTATCACTTTGCCAATCATCGTTAAATCCGGGGTGATTCCCATGGTCAAACCAACTGTTCCAAAAGCAGAAACCACTTCAAAGGCGATATATTCTAACCCTAGTTGATCCACATTGGGAATTCTTTCCGTTACCGATAAGATCATCGTAGCAAAAATACACAAAGACAAAGTAATGAAAAACAAACTCATCGCACGATTCACCACATCATCTTTAATGGTCCGGTTGGCGAACTCTGCATGACTACGACCTTGGAAGATGCTTTTGACTTTTAATAGCAATACGCCAAAAGTGGTAGTCTTCAACCCTCCCGCTGTGGATCCAGAAGTCCCGCCGATAAACATTAAAATCATGGTCAAAATCAATCCCGCATGACTCATTTGGAAGTAGTCAATGGAATAATATCCCGCAGTTCGCGGAGTCACTGCCATAAACATCGTATTGGCAAAGCGACTAAAAGGATTGTCACTGTCAATCAATGAAGTATTCAGCCCTTCTGTGATAAAAAAGCCCAATGTGCCAAATGCCAATAAACTACCGGTAATCAGTAGCGCAATTTTAGAATGCAAGGTCATGCGCCGTTTTTTTCGCAATCCCATGAGATCATACCACACCAAAAAGCCAAGTCCGCCAGCAATAATCAAAAACATGACTACAAATAAGACCCAAGGATCTTCTTGAAAAGGCACCAAGCTGTCGCCAAATAAATCAAAGCCGGCATTACAAAAACTGGAAATGGCGTGGAAAAAGCTAAACCATAAACCTTTTCCCCAACCATAGCGTGGTACAAAATCAATGGCTAATGCCGCCATCCCTAAGCCTTGAATCAGAAAAGCCGTTTTCAAAATATAGCGCATTAAACTGACTTCCCCACTCATGGTTGGCGTATTTAAAGAATCTCGCAAAATCATCCGTGTGCTTAAATTAATCTTTTTGCGGGAAATAAAATAAAAGATAACAGGAATCGACATAAAGCCAAGTCCGCCAATTTCAATTAAAGTAATAATCACCACTTGCCCAAAAAGACTCCAGTGTTCTGCGGTATTTAAGGTGGTCAGTCCCGTAACACAGGTAGCAGACGTAGTGGTAAACAAAGCGTCAATAAACGGCGTGATTTTCCCGGATTGACTGGAAATGGGTAATGTTAATAAAATGGCCCCTAATAAAATCAAACTGGCAAAGCCTAGACTGATCAATTGAGGGGTGGTTAAGTCATAGCGACGGTACATTTTTCTTTTCATAAAGATCCCTTCTTGGGTAAAAGTATAAATCAATCATAGAGAAGTTTTAGAAAAGAATCAAGACAAAGGACAAAAGAAATCCCCGCCTCGTTCACCGTGATTTCCTGAACGAGACGGGGATGGTTGGGTTTAAAAAAATGTACAACCTTAGCGATTCATATTTTTAATCTTAATCATTCTGGTAACTTCTGCTCGTTCGTTTTCTTCCAGCTTCATCTTGATAAAATAAATGGTTTCTTCCAATTCTGGGATGGTCATATATTCCAAAGCATTTACCCGACGACGCGTTTTTTCTATTTCTCCTGCCATTAGTTGGCAAGTCTTTTCCACTTCGGTTAAGGCCAATAACTCAGGCAAAACATCAGTAAAACGAGAGATGGAATTATCCAGTGGGACGTTGGAGTTTAAATAGCCGTATTCAATAGGCGAAGCCACCAAGTCCTCATCGTAACTAAAGTTCATTACGGGAACTTCTACACTCATGATATTTTTTTGATCCAGTTCTAACTCTACTTGAGCGGCTGGCAAGATAAAGAGTTCCTCAATAAACGAACTGTTTAACGTAGCGCTAGCCAAGCGAAAAGAACGCATCGCACTGGTCATCATCGTTTCGACTTTTTGGCGCATGGTGTTGTTTTGTTTCACCAGTAAGATAAACTGGCGCATGAGCTCGTCTTGTTTGTCTTTTAAAAGCTTATGCCCTCGTTTGGCGGTTTTCAGCTGCTTTTGCAGACGAGCCAGTTCCATTCGAGTTGGATTCACATTCAGCTTTGCCATGGGCTACACCCCTTTATCCGGCAAATATTCATCAATCATGTCGTCTTTAATCCGTTTTAATTCAGTCCGAGGCAGAATACTCAAGAGTTTCCAGCCTAGATCTAAGGTTTCAAAGATGTCTCGATTAGTATTGTAGCCTTGGTTGACGTATTCTTCTTCAAAGCGTTCTGCAAATTTGGCGTAAATCTTATCAACCTCAGATAAGGCAGAATCCCCTAAGACTACGGCGAGTTCTTTGGCTTGTTTCCCTTGGGCATAAGCTGAAAAGAGTTGGTTCATAGTCGCCGCATGATCGCCCCGGGTTTTGCCTTCTCCGGTCCCTTTGTCTTTTAGACGAGACAAGGAAGGTAAGACATCAATTGGTGGTTGAATCCCGCTCTTGTACAATTCCCGGGACAAGATGATTTGTCCTTCTGTGATATAGCCGGTTAAATCGGGAATCGGATGGGTTTTATCATCTTCCGGCATGGTTAAAATCGGAATCTGAGTCACTGACCCCTTCAAGCCTTTGATTCGTCCGGCCCGTTCATACAAAGTTGCCAAGTTCGTGTACAAATACCCCGGGTACCCACGACGACCAGGAACTTCCCGCCGTGCAGCAGAGATTTCTCGTAACGCTTCACAGTAGTTGGTCATGTCGGTCATGATCACTAAGACGTGCATGCCTTTTTCATAGGCCAAGTACTCCGCCGCAGTCAAAGCCATCCGTGGCGTTGCAATCCGTTCAATGGCTGGATCATTAGCCAAGTTCATAAAGACCACAGAACGATCAATGGCACCAGTTTTTCGGAAGTCTTCCATGAAGTACTCCGCTTCTTCAAAGGTAATCCCAATGCCCGCAAAAACTACGGCAAAATCATCATCAGCATTTAACACTGTAGCTTGCCGAGCGATTTGGGCTGCTAATTCTTTATGAGGCAAACCAGAACCGGAGAATACCGGTAATTTTTGGCCCCGAACCAAGGTGTTCAAATGGTCAATGGAAGAAATTCCCGTTTGGATAAATTCATCGGGGTAATCCCGGGCCATGGGGTTAATCACTTCCCCATTGATATCCAACATTTTTTCAGGAAGGATTTCAGGCCCATTGTCTTTTGGACGCCCTAATCCATCAAAGACCCGACCAATCATATCTTCTGAGACACCCAATTCAAGTGGATGACCTAAAAAGCGTACCGCCGAATCTCGCATATTAATTCCAGAAGTACCTTCGAAAATCTGCACTAAAGCTTTGTCATCTTGTAATTCCAAAACTTGGCCTTTTCTTAGTTCACCATTTTGCATCCGAATTTCGATCAGTTCTTCATATTTAACTCCAGTGACCCGGTCCACTGCCATTAGAGGGCCGACAACTTCACCGATTGTTTTGTATTCTTTAATCATTGGTCATGCCCCCTTTTTGAATAATATTTTTAATGGTAGTCTTGATTTCTTGTTCCAAGTCGGTGATTTTGGATAATTCTGTTTCGGGGATGTATTTCATACGAGCCAGTTTATCTCGTAAAATCACTGTTCCATCCATAATTTCATTTAAATAAGAACCTAATTCCAAAGCATTGGTCGCTTCTTGACCAAAGATTAGGATATTACTTAACATTTGGAATTGTTTTTCTCGAGACGTAAAGGTGTCCACATCGTCAAAGGCGTTTTGTTGCAAGTAGTCTTCTCGAATGGATTTGGTTACTTCCAATAATAACTGGTCTTTAGCAGACAATGAATCAATCCCTACAAGACGAACGATTTCTTGTAATTCTGATTCTTTTTGCAACATGCGCATGGCATCGCGTACTAAAGCCGACCAATTCACTTGCATTTGTTGGTCTAAGTATTGGCCCACTTCATTGGAATACAAGGAATAGCTTTGCAACCAATCAATAGATGGAAAATGGCGTTGCTGAGCTAATGTGGAATCTAACCCCCAAAATACTTTTACTACCCGTAACGTATTTTGAGTGACAGGTTCGGAAATATCCCCACCAGAAGGCGATACCGCAGAAATAGCGGTGATACTCCCGCCACGCCCCTCTTGACCTAATGTGATGACTTTACCGGCCCGTTCATAGTATTCCGCCAAACGAGAACCGAGGTAAGCAGGATAGCCTTCATCTCCAGGCATTTCTTCCAAACGGCCACTCATTTCCCGTAATGCTTCTGCCCAACGAGAAGTAGAATCTGCCATAATCGCCACCGAATAACCCATATCCCGGAAATATTCCGCAATGGTAATCCCCGTGTAAATGGAAGCTTCCCGAGCAGCTACCGGCATATTGGATGTGTTGGCGATTAAAATCGTCCGTTCCATTAATGATTCGCCAGTATTCGGGTCAATCAGTTCAGGGAATTCATTCATAACGTCAGTCATTTCGTTGCCTCGTTCCCCACAACCTACGTACACCACCAAGTCCACATCTGCCCATTTGGCAATTTGGTGTTGGACGACAGTTTTACCCGCACCAAATGGTCCTGGTACCGCCGCAGCTCCTCCTTTTGTTACAGGAAAGAAGGTATCGATAACCCGTTGTCCGGTAATCATCGGTGCTTCAGGATTTAATTTTTCTTTGACTGGTCGCGGACGACGCACGGGCCATTTTTGCAACATAGTGAATTCTTGGTCTACCTCGCCGTTGTTGATCACAAAGACGGTTTCATCAATGGTATGTTCCCCAGGATAAACAGCGGTTAGTGTTCCTTTCACGCCAACGGGGACCATAATTTTATGTTGGATAATTTTTGTTTCTTGCACAGTTCCGATAATGTCGCCAGTGGAAACTTCTTGTCCCACTTTTGCTATCGGTTCAAACTGCCATTTTTTCTCGTGATTCAAAGGTTTGATTTGTACCCCCCGAGCTAAGAAATTGCTGTGGGTTTGTTGGAGAAATTGATCTAGAGGACGTTGAATCCCATCAAACATCTGGGAAACAATCCCCGGAGCCAACTCCACTGAAAGAGCTTCTCCTGTGGAACGGACTGGTTCACCTGGTCCAATGCCGGCGGTTTCTTCATAAACCTGAATGGAAGCCACATCGCCTCGCATTTCGATAATTTCCCCAATCACGCCTAAATCTCCTACATAACAAATATCTTGAATACTTGCATGGCCCATATTTTCTGCCATTACTAATGGACCTGAAACTTTCACAATATTTCCGATTTCCACGATTTCAGCTCCTTTACAAGATGTTTTGACCAACGGCTTTTTCCACATTCTGCTGGATGGCTTCTAGGCCAATTCCTAAGCTACCGTCATGATTGGGAATCAAAACGATGGCTGGTTGCAGTTGGGTTTGCAAGCGGTCAATTTCTTCTTTGATCGTGCTGGCACAAGTTTCGGTGATATAGATTATCCCGTATTCTTCTTTTACCAGTTGTTTTAATGCTTTTTGAGTTGCTTTTTTATCTGTGGCAAAATACACGCTGAAGCCAAATAATTTAAAAGGCAGTACGGACTCTTTGTCCCCAATTACCCCAATTTTATAGGCCATAGGTCATCCGCATCCTTTCTCTAATCTGATCTTTGGTAAAGCCGCTGCGTTTGCCTACTAAGATTAAACGTAAATTTTTCACTTCGATATCTTTGCTGTTTAAAAAGGCTAAAAGTGGCAATGGACCAAAGGCAGTGGTCTGGGCACCATCTAAAAGTTCCGTTAAGTAATCGTCTTTTAAAAGATCCAAGCGAGCATAATTGATTTCTTCGCTTTCAAAGACTGACTCAAGTAAATCACCATATTCTGAAGCTTTAATAAATTCCACAAAAGCGGGTAAACCTTTTTCCGCAAAGCCCATTAAAGTATCTTTAGGAATACTTCCCGAGCTAGATAAAACCGTAGACATAAAACCTTTTGTTCGCTTTTGGGCTAAACAGCGCAGTGCCGTGGTGAGATTGGTTAAGTCGATAAAAGTGATGATTTCTCTTGTTAAGACTGGCTCATCCAACTCGTCAGCTAAGCGCCGTTGCTCGGTTAAAAACTGACGATCATAAATCACGTCAATTCCTTGCATGATGTTGGATTCTTCCATATAATCACGAACTTCTATAATACTTTTTAAAAGACTTTTTGGTAAAACTGAGGATTTACCAGTTTCTACGGCGTTTTTTAATTCTTCCGCTTCATAAATGCCATCGGGCAAATAAAGCCCATCGTAATTGTTCTTTGTATAAAAAGCTTTTGTCAATACTTTGAGATTGTGAAAGGTATAGCGCATCGTATAAATCCACACAAGGTCTGGATTCGGTGCCGCTTCTGCTAATTCAGAAAAGGTAGTCAGTAGTTCTTGATCCAAAGACTTTTCAAAGTTTTTTTCGAAATTTTCCGTCAAGTACGACCCATAGACCGTACCAGAGAGAATTGTTTCAATCTGCTTAAAGTCATTGGCTTCAATTAACTGTTGAAATATTTCTGGGGTTAGCAGTTCATTTTCTTTCAGACGAATCAGAGGATTGAGTTGGTGATATATCGGTTGTGACACGTACCTTCCTCCTTTTAGTTTCCAATTAAGAGAATAGTTTTTTCGATAGTTCATTGCCAGCCTGATTGCGGACTTCTTGTAATAAATCCCGATACAAGAAATTGTATTGCACACCATTGACATCGACCAAAAAGCCAGCTGAACTAGTTTGACTCCCTTTGCCTAGACTTAGTGGATAAGAAAGATTCAATGACTGAATAAAGTCTTTCGTCAATGCTTCTGTGACCTTGGGGCCTGCTGGTAATAAAACAGCGGCTTCCTTTAAATCCAAAGCTTTTAAATTATGCTTGGCGAACCTTTGAATCGCTTCTTTGTCCCAAGCCTTCATCTGGTCATAGGCTTCTTCAAAAAGCTGATCTAAGTAGTCCTGTTTTTGGACTAAGGTTTCTTGACGTACATCCATTTGTTGACGAGAAGCTAATTGTTTGAACTTTTGCTCTAACGTTTTACTTTGTTTGGTCAATTGTTCTTCGTGGAGCACTTTTGCTTTGGCTACTTCTTTTTCATACCAAGCAATAATTTTTCCTTCTTCTTCTACTTTTTGCTGATTGCGCTCTTGAGCCGCTTTACGGTCAATTTCCGCGATTATGTTATCAATTGCATCCATCTAAATTCCTCCTTTGTCTGCAAACTGGCCTTTAGATTTGGCCTAAGAGCAAGAAGGAGATAACAAAGCCTAAGATGGCGTACATTTCTACCATTACTGAGTACATTACCCCTTTAAAGAAGTGTTCTGGTTTTTTCGCTAAGATTTGAATACCAGCGGATGCGACTTTCCCTTGGGCAATTCCTGAAAACAAACCAGTAAAGGCTACAGGAGTTGCGGCAATCAAGTATTCCAAACCAGTGATAGCACTCATATCTTTAGTCAGTCCACCATAAATCATAAAGGCGATAACGAAACCGTACAAACCTTGAGTACCTGGCAATAGCTGTAAGATCAATGCTTGACCGAATTTTTCCGGTTGACTAGTGGTTAAAGCAGCAGCAGCTTCCCCGGTCATGCCCACCCCTTTGGAAGACCCAATTCCAGAAAAGATTGTTGCTACGGCCATACCGAAGATTGCAAAGAACATCCCACCATTTTCAATCAAAAACTTAGTCATTATCATTTCCTCCATTTTCATCAATAAAATTCATGTATTTTTCTGCTGGTTTCAATGGTCGAAAAGCACGACCACCACCAGTATAAAACTTGCCAAAGAACTCTACATATTGCAGACGAGCCGCATGAACGTAAGCACTTAATAAAGACAAGAAGATATTTAGCCCTTGTAAAACAACGATTAAGACAATTCCGGCGGTAAAGCGCGCTGCTGGTGGCATATAGCCTACTAACATATTAAATGCCGCAGCGATACTCCCTCCAGAAATTCCCAAAGCCATCAAGCGGCTATAACTAACAAAATCGCCAATATAGCTAGTAATGCCGTAAAGGTCATAGAGTCCCATAAAGAGCCCACCGACTTTGGATTTAGCCCCTATCACTGAAGTGACAAGCACCGCTAAGGCTGAGATGATTGCTAAAATTGCACCAATCATCGTTAACGCATTGGATTTCACCACCAAAGCACCTAATGCAGCAATTAAAATTCCCGCTAAAATTCCTTGCCAAGAAAAGCCTTGATTGACTGCGACCACATACTCTTTTTTGCGCATATTTTCTTTGCCGGCTAAAAACAGACCGGTAAAGATTTGGATACCGCCAAAAACCATGGATAAGCCGAAGATTGCCATAAAGTCTTTCGAAGGTGAAAGCAAGTACACTGGCATTTCCACCCCAAAGGAGCTGCCATAAATTAAGCCCCACACAATGGTAGACAAGGATAAATATTGAAAGAGTTTTAAAAAGCGTTGGGTTCCTTTTGGCAAGGTCAAAGCTTTAAGTCCTACAGTAGTAGCCACTAGCATCAACAAACCATAACCGAAATCCGCCACCATCATCCCAAAGAAAACCAGATAAAATGGCATCATCCACGGTGTAGGATCGATTTCGTCATATTTAGGAATGCTGTACATTTCCGTTAACATTTCAAAAGGTTTCACGATGGCATGGTTTTTTAGCTTAGTTGGTGTTTTATTAGTCGCGATTTCTGCTTCAGTGGGTTCTTCTAGAGACACATATACTTGTTGATTGGGAAGCGCCTGATGCAAGACTCTTTGAAGCGTTGGGACTTCATCGGCACCAATCCACCCACGAATCACCGCTAAATAGTGGGATTCCACAATGCCAGCTTTAGCCATTTCTCGTTGGTATTTAGCTAAAAGAACTTCTTCAGCTTGTTGGAGATGGTACACTTGGCCTTTTTTTTCTCCGATTAACTTTGCTAGAGACTTGCGTTCTTCTGCAAGTTTCGTTAAGGCTTCTTTTGCTTCTTTTAAAATTGCTTTAGGCGTTCCCGGGTAAGGTTTGTTTTCCACCCGCGCCCCAAAGTCTTGCATGATTTGGTTGATCAAATGGCCTTCATGACGTAAAAAAAGTAAAGCAAAAGCCGTTTCTTTTTGATCGTTACTGATAAATTCACTATAAAAAGTAGGGGTTTGTTTTAGCTGTTCTTGAAAAGCGTCCCATTGATCATTGGGAATCAAGCCTAACAAGTAAGTTGCATTTTTTACTTTTTGGATTTGATCGATATCCAAGTTTTGCCAGCTAGTGCCCCAATCTTCTTGGGCTTGGTATTTTTTGGTTTCTGCCAGATTATCATCCCAGCGCTTCTTCAAATCACCAATTAAAGCCAGCTCTTTTGTTAATTGTTCTTCATCAAAAGTCTTTTCAAAGTCTCCAAATGAAGTCACGCCTCGTTTTAGTTCTGTTACTTTTTCCTTAGCAGAACCGTGATCGCGAATAAAGCGAACAAATTCTTGAATTTGTCGGATCAAAGACTCGGTATTGCTGTTTTCATCACTGTGTTGTTGGCTGTCAGAAAAATACTTTGCCAACCACTCCTGGTTATCAGTGTCTTCATAAATATCGTCCACTTCTACTTGCTGGGTGCCTTGGAGCAAGCGCAAAATCTGATCTTGTGCTTGTTTTTCACAGATGATGGACAGCTTTTTCATTTCTTTAACCGCCATATGTGCTTGTCACCCTTTCAATGATATCGCTCACCAGTGTTTCGTGACGCTGTTCATAAAGTTGCTGGAAAGACTGGCGTTCTATTGTGGCTTCTTGTTCCAGGCTGGCTTTTTCTTGATCCAGTTTTAGTTGCAAGTCCTGTTCTTGCTCTCTTTTACTGCGGCTACGTTTTTCTTTCATATCCGTCACCAGACTGGCTAATGAACGCTCTTTTTCGTGGCGAAGTTGTTCTAAGTCTTCTGAAAGATTTTTCTGTGCTACTTCATTTTGCTTTTCAGCGGCACTGATGCGTTCCAATGCTTCCTTCAAATACAATCCCTCCTTACTAAAAAAGCGCACTCCCACTATAGAAGTACGCTTTGAATAAACGGTACTCCAAAAACGTTCTTCTCACCCCTTGAAGAACTTGATCCTTGAAGAACTACCCTCAACCGTTTTGTTTTATAAAATTATCAACAAAATAATCATAGCAAACTTAGATTGAGATAGCTAGCATTTTCCGTAGTTTTTTGCGAAAAAATGGAATCTTTATTTGCTTGGTTTATCCCTAGCGATGTTTTTTTATTTTTAAATAGAAGTAAAAATAAAATGGGTTTTCCGCAATTCAAGTTATCCTATTATCCCATAAATAGGCTTTTTTCAATAGTCAGAGGTTCTGAGTTTTCTCCAAGGCTTAATCTACACTACTTTTTTCAAATGGTGCTACAATAAACAGTGAAAAGAGGAGATCAATCATGGCATTGACAATTAAGCAAACAGAAGATTATCTAACAAGTAAGGTATCCGGTATTACGGTAATGGATGTTTCCATCGAGTATCCTGAAGCAAAAGAAGTCCTCTACATTGAAGGAGAACTGGATTACTTCGTCTTTATTAAAGCCGCGGAAACTTACCAATTTACAGATGGTAAGAAAAACATCAAATTAGACAGCAAAGAAAATCCTGACGCTCCCTTATCTGAAGAAGAATTTTTGGAACGAGTGGTCAAGATTATTTTAAGTGAAGAATAGTTGATTCAATTAAAAAGCCTTCCTGATTGCTCCTCGTAACAGAGCAATCAGGAAGGCTTTTTAACGAGTTAAGGCAATGGTTAGCGGCTACTTTTACTAAAAGAGCGGGCCGCATATCCCTTACGATACAACCCGTAGACAATGCTACCATAAACAATCAGAAATGCCCCCAGACCTAAAAAGGCTAAGCAAAGTACCGGCCCTAAGACACTTTGGTAAAAGACACTGGGCATTAAAAAAGAAAAGATACAAGCAGAAACGCCTAAAACGAGTGACCAATTAAAACTCCGTTGAAATTTGTGAATTTGATTTCCTTGGGCCTCCCAGGCATCTTCGGTAATTCTGCGATTGCCCATGACTTTATAGGCTTTATGAAAATTGATTCCGCCAAAAATAAAGAAACAAGCTCCCACAATACCACTTAAGAAGAAGAAGAAAATTCCTGTACCATCTCTTGTATAACTAGAAAAAGCGACAAAAGCCAGGGCACAAAAGAAACTCCCCACACCAATGGCCATTTTTAAAGCAAAACGGCGCACTTCCTGCCAATAATCTTGCATTTCTACTAACTCAATCGGGTCTTCTTGATAAAATTTAGCCGTTTGCGCCACTGTATCTTCTTGTTCCACGTCTAACTCTTGTAATAATTCATCAATAGAACCAAACTCGCTAATTACCGCACCAATGGCTTCATGTTCACTTTTCCCCTCTGCTAATAGCTCATTGTAATGATCTTCCATAATGGCCCTTAAGTCTTCCTTGGCTTTTTGGACTGCTGGGGTTTGAGGTAAATTTAAAAACAAGGTATTTAAATAATCGTTAAGTACTTTCATCGTCTCGTCTCCTTTTTAAGCGTCTTGGGTAAAGCTTGTAAAAAGCTGTCTACAATAGTTTTCGTTTGTTGCCATTCCTGCTGCTTTTCTGCTAAATAATTGACTCCTGTAGTGGTCAATTGATAATAAGTGCGCTTTTTTCCATGGGTGACTTCTCCTGGATAAGAATGGAGATAGCCATTTTTTTCCAAACGGGTAAAAGCAGAATACAATGTAGTTTCTTTAATGGTATAGACTTCATTCGTGCGTTGACGGATTTCTTTGGCAATTTCATAGCCATAAGAATCCCCTTCTGCCAGCACAGCCAGTATTAAGGCATCGTTATAACCCCGTAGTCCATCACTAGAAATCATGGCCTGCCTCCTTTTACAATTACTTCATCTGTCGTATTAATTATAGGCTAAGTACTACGACAGGTAAAGTAAAAAAAGCGAATTTCTTAAAAGAAATTCGCTTTCCTCTTATTCATAATCAAAATAGGCGTATCGATTGGTTTCTTTGATATAACCAGATTTACTCCAAGCACCGACTTTTTGGTTTTCTGCTTGGTCTTGCACTTGTTCTAGTTCAGATTGATAGGTGTCGTTACCGGCATTGATGTAACGCACTACGCCTAACCCTTCTTCAATCAAAGAATTTTGTAGTAAATCATCTCCTACAAAGACATAGGCTAAATAGCGGTCATACTTGTCTTTCACATCCCCTGAATCAAAAACTAGACTCACATTCCCTTTTGCCAATTCCGCTTTTGTAAAATTGCTGGCTTCTTTGCCATAAGGTTGGACCGGCATATCTTTTTTAACACTTTCCGGGGTGTCCACCATTAAAAGGCGCAGGCGGTATTCTTTATTTTCCGAATAAAAAACAAAGGTGTCCCCATCCACACTGCGAATATTGTCCACGGCAATTTTTTCAAACCGGGGAGGATCAGCTAAATTCACATCCGACACTTCTTCACTGACGGCGCTCTTAGCTAATACTGCTAAGTTAGGAACTTTTCCAGTAGCTTCATAGCCGCTGGAGTTGGTTACTTCTTGGCCTGTATCCCTACTGTTTTTTGACTCGTCTGGACTGTCTGTCAACAATTGGAAAGCGCCAAAGAGAATCACCACAATCGTCCCAATTATCCCACTGATTTTCTTCACTAAAACCATCCTTTTCTATTGCATTCGCTCCATTATAGGACAGCTGCTATTTTTCGTCAAAAAATACCCTATCTGATTTAGGCTTTTCTAATCAGATAGGGTAACGAATCCTTTATTTTTCGGTGGTTAAAGCGTCAATGGTCAAATCTTGAATGGTTGCCACTGTGGTATCCGCAGTTAACGCAGCACTAAAGGTGACTTGATCCCCTTCTTTCATAAAAATAGCAAAGGGACTGTTGTTGGAGTTCACACTATAAACCGTTTTGTCCTCTTCTAAAAGAAAAGAAATCACAGTAGAGCTGCTACTTGGCAAAATCACTACTCGTTCGACGATCCCTGTTTTTTTCGTTAAGTCACTCGCGTCGGAGCTTTGGTTATTGCTACCTTTTGTGGCTAGTTCAATTCGATAAGCATCTAATGCGCTTTGGGCGTTTTCCGCATCTACGACGATATCATTGTCCACTGCATTGATATAGACGTATTCCTTAAAGATTCCTTTTGTGTCCATTAAGGAAACAATCCACGTCGGTACGCCATCGATATTGTACAAGACCGGCATTTCTGCTTGCCATTTTTTCTCTGGGTAGATTTTTGATGCAATGGAAATCGCTCCATCGCTGTCCATAATCCCTACTTCAGGATCACGGTAGTAAGTGACTTCACCAGTCCGAGCATCGATTAATGAATAACCTAAAGCCGAATCTTGGTCGTCATCGCCACTGGTGAAATCGGTAAAATAGTTTAACTGTCCTTCTTTGCTTAACATTGGTGTAATCTGGCCACTGGCATATATTCCGTTATCAGTGGGGATTTTCACATCTTTTTTAGCTCCGAAGATAAACTGATTCCACCAGCCATTGCTATAGCGTCCGAAAAACTCATTCATGCTGTTAGCAGCCGCCGAAGTAATCGGTGCATCGACAAATTTTGGTGCTTTGGCATTGTCGTAAAGCTTCACATCTCCAGTTTGGGCATTTAAGACGGCGGTTTTAAATTCATCATAATGCATCAAGCCACTAACCCCATATTCTTTGTACAAAGTTTGCACGTAATGAGGGATTCCTGCTTCGTCGATTTCCAAATTGATTTTGCCGTAAGAAGCATACCCAGGGAAAGCAGCGTAAATCCGGCGGGCGGCATCTTTTCCAAAATAAGCAGAAGGCGTATAAACTAAAGGTTCTTTTACAAATTCTGGCTGGGCGTTAATATCGGTAGCGGAAATTTTAAAATAGCCTGGCACTTCCCCAAGCTTCAGCCATTTGAAAAAGCCGGTATATTCCACCGTAGCCACATACACGTATTCCCCATTAATGGTTTGGGCGGTGATACCATCTAATGTGAACATATTGGAGTTAGGAATTACCGAAAACTTCTGCAACATCTTTCGCTTGGCCATATCTGGGGCGATAGCAATCGGTGTTTCCTTAGTAGAAGTTAAGACTTCTGCTTTTTCTTCGGTTTTCAAAGGAATCGAATCATAGACTTCATCAATGGCGGTGATGCTACTGATTTTAGAAACCAAAAACAAAATTACCATTAATGTACAAATTCCCCCAAAGATTTTCCCTAGTTTCCCCATTTTTACATTCATCACAGGTTTAGCTTGCTTACGATTGGCTTTTGGCGGGAAAAGGTCTCTGGCTTTTTGCACGCTTTGGCCTAGCCCTAAGACAAAAAAGGCCAATAAAATCGCTACAAAAGCCCCCCATAAGTTATACCACAATAAGGAAGACAAGGTTTTACTTGGCAAAACTGCGTATAAAAAGCCTCCTAATAAAAGTAATTCCCCAATGGTTAAAATCACTAGACTCTTAACTTGTTTGCCTTTGTTTAATAGGGCAACTAGCAAGTTCACTAAGATTATCCCCATACCAAACAATAAAGTTACTACCAAAAAATCAACAATCATCCCAATCACTCTCTCTTTTCTAATCTATCCTCATTATCCGCTATCGAAACGGATTTACATCAGTCCTTAGTCTGATTTCAAGTTTTGCATTACCAAAACCCTCATACACTTCCTTTAAATTTTAAGGAAAAGGGCGCAAACTTTGGTGTCTGCGCCCCTAATAAAGATTTTAGCGAATCACTGCATTTAGTTTTTCCGTCAAAGCTTTGGTTACTTTTTCCATCGCTTTATTGATGGTTTCATCGGTTAATGTGGCTTCAGGATTCACAAAAGTTAAGCTGTAAGCCATAGATTTATGTCCGTCTTCAATGTTTTGTCCTTGATAGACATCAAACAAAGTAATGTCTGTTAAGTATTTTCCGGCAGAATCTTTGATGACGGTCATCAATTCTCGGTTCGTCACAGTATCTGCCACTAATAAGGCAATATCCCGTTTGACTGCTGGGAATTTGGAGACGGTTTGGTACACTAAAGGTGCTACTTGGGCAGCCAACAAAGCGGCTAAGTTGACTTCTGCTACATAGGTTTCTGGCAGGTCGTAGGCTTTGGCCACTTTCGGATGCACTTGGCCGATAAACCCGATTTGTTCTTCTCCTAAGAAAATTGCGGCAGAACGGCCCGGATGTAAATCCTTCAAATTGCTTTTCTCGTAAGTGATTTGCTCCGCTACACCAAATTTTGCAAAAACATTTTCTAAAATCCCTTTAACTGAAAAGAAATCCACTTTGACACTAGCAGTTTGCCAATCTTTTGTTAGCATTTCCCCAGTTAAAGCCAAGGCCAAGTGTTTTTCTTCTTGAGGAAGGTCATGTTTTGGATCATTTTCTTGCTGGAAGACGCGGCCAATTTCATAAAAAGCAAGATTTTGATTTTTCCGAGAAACATTGTAAGCAATATCATCTAACAAACCTGAAATCAAGTTTAAACGCAAAACTGCTCGTTCTTCCGTCATTGGCCAATCCAAACGCGTCAATTGACTGTCTTGCCATGTGAAACTTTGGGATTTTTCTTCTGTGGTCAAAGCGTAGCTGATGGCTTCTGTTAACCCAGCGCCTTCTAGCGTAGAACGCAACGCCCGGGTTTTTGACTGCTCAGGAGTTAAGCTGGCAGCTACCGTTTCCCCACTTGGTAACGTGGTGGGAAGCTTGTCATAGCCATAAATCCGCGCGACTTCTTCTAATAAATCAGCTGGTATATGAATGTCCCAACGTCTCGGTGGCACACTGACAGTATAAGTTTTATCAACTTCTACATAAGGAAAATCCAGTGCTTCAAAGACTTGGTTCACATCAGCAGTCGTCAAGCTCGTGCCTAAAGAACGATTAATATGGTCTAGTGTAATGGAAACCACAGCGTTTTCCGGTTGTACTTCACTTCCGACGACTGCCCCGGTTAACACGTCACCACCGGCTAATTCCGCCATCATCGCTGCTGCAACGTCACAAGCTAGCCCTACATCTGCTTGGTTAATGCCTTTTTCAAAGCGGGCAGAGGATTCACTGCGCAAGTTAAATTGACGAGAAGTTTTACGAATGGACAAACCATCAAATAATGCCGCTTCTAAAGCAACGGTAGTAGTACTTTCGGTAATTTCAGAATCCAAGCCTCCCATGGTTCCAGCTAGTGCTACAGGAGTTGTCCCGTTGGTGATTATAATGTTTTCTGGCGTTAATTTCCGCGTTTCGCCATCTAATGTAACCAGTTCTTCTCCTTCGTGCCCCCGACGCACAAGGATTTCTTGACTACCTAACTTATCGTAGTCAAAGGCATGTAAGGGTTGGCCGAATAACAACAAGATATAATTGGTAATGTCCACCACATTGTTAATCGGGCGAATGCCTTCATTCATCAAACGGTTTTGCAACCATTGAGGACTTGGAGCAATTTTCACATTTTCAATAATGCGAATTTGATAAGCCGGTGCGTCGTTTTCATCGGCTACACGAACGTTAATCTTATCAGCTGCTACTCTTGGAACTTCCACTAATGCGGTTTTTGAAAATTGTGGTTTTTGATTGTAAATGGCGCCCACTTCATAGGCTACACCGCGAATAGACAACGCATCTGCCCGATTTGGGGTAATGGACAATTCAATAATAGCATCATCCATTTCCAAATATTTAAAGACTTCTTCGCCGGGGATGGCATCTTGTGGCAAATACTGAATGCCTTCCGCGTATTCTTTGGGAATCACGCTGTCGCTATAGCCGATTTCTTGTAATGAACAAATCATACCGTTGGAGACTTGCCCTCGCATTTTGCCTTTTTTAATTTTCACATTACCGGCAATGCGACTGTTGGGCAAAGCCACGATTACTTTAATGCCTGCTTTTACATTTGGTGCCCCACAGACGATTTGGGAAAGTTCCTCTTCGCCGATATTCACTTGGCAAATAGACAAATGATCACTATCCGGATGGGGAACGCATTCCACGACTTCTCCCACCACGATTTTTTTCAAGCCTTCAGATGGATACGTGATCCCTTCCACTTCGATACCGGTAACGGACATTTTATCTCCTAATTCTTTTGGTGAAATTTGGGATAAGTCCAAGTATTCTTGTAACCATTTATATGAAACTAGCATTGTGATTCCCCCTTGAACTGACTCAAAAAGCGCAAGTCATTTTGATAAAAATTACGGATATCATTCACGCCATACCGCAACATGGCTACCCGATCTGGCCCTAATCCAAAAGCAAAGCCAGAGTAAACTTCCGGATCAATGCCACTCATCTCAAGGACTGCTGGATGGACCATACCGGCACCAAGGATTTCGATCCAGCCGGTGTGCTTGCATACATTACAACCGGTGCCCCCGCATTTAAAACAACTTACATCCACTTCTACAGAAGGTTCAGTAAAAGGGAAGTAACTTGGCCGCAGACGAATTTTACGATCTGCTCCAAACATTTTTTGCATTAAGACTTCTAACGTACCTTTTAAGTCCGCCATGGTGATATTTTTATCCACTACTAAACCTTCGATTTGGTGGAATTGATGGCTATGGGTGGCATCATCGGTATCCCGGCGAAAAACTTTCCCAGGAGAAATCATCCGCAATGCTCCTTTGGAAAAGTCGTGTTTTTCCATTACCCTAGCTTGAACTGGTGACGTGTGGGTCCGAATCAAAGTTTCTTCGGAAATATAAAACGTATCTTGCATATCTCGAGCGGGGTGATCTTTAGGCAAATTCATTCGTTCAAAGTTGTAATGATCGGATTCCACTTCATTGCCTTCCACTACTTGATACCCCATACCAACGAAAATATCTTCAATTTCTTCCATGATTTGTGTTAAGACATGACGAGTACCTTGAGGAACTTGTTTGCCTGGCAAAGTGACATCAATGGCTTCTTCTTCAAGAGTCGCTTCAAGAGCCGCTTCTTCCAAGACTGCCTTTTTTTCTTCAATTCCTTGACTTATTTTATCTCGAATTTCATTGGCAAAAGCCCCTACTTGTGGCCGCTCTTCTGGAGATAAATCCTTCATCCCCCGCAAGACTTCCGTGATTGGGCCTTTTTTTCCCAGCGTTTCCACTCGAATTTGATCCAGCACCTTTAAGTTTTCTGCTGCAGCAATCTGCTCTAAAGCAGTTTGCTGTAGTGTTTCTAATTTGTCTTTTAAAGACATCTGTTTCACTCCTTTTTGATTATGACAAGTTCACAAAAATCAGGATTGCTTTTTTAGTGACAGTATCAATCGCTGACTACAAAAAAACACGACAAATCATCCCTAAAGGAACGATTCATCGCGTTACCATCCTAATTCGCAGTTTTTACTACGCACTTGTTTACTTAACGATGGCAAAACCACCGGCTTAATAAAATTAAGCAAGCTCAGGAAGTGAACTTCATTTTTCGATACCAGAACCTGCTTTCAGTCTGGGACAGGTCTCCCTTTTCTGGCTCAGCCAAACTACTCTTTTCCTTCAGCGCTTTTTATTTATCAGATTGAACTTAGTTTACAAAAGATTTTGCAGAAAATCAACTGCATTCCTCCACCGTAATCCATTTTTCGCTCCATTTTTTAACATCAGCTAAGGCCTCTCCTAGTGCAAAGCCTTTTTCCGTCAAACAATAGAGATTGTCTTCTTTAGCCAAAATCCCTTCTGTAGTCAACTCTTTTAAGCGTTCTACCAAGACTCGATCGCTCACTTCCGGAATTTTTTTTGCTAAATCTACAAATCGTTGAGAGCCATCTTCCACAAAGACTTCAATAATCAAGCCATTCCATTTTTTGCCTAAAAAGGAAAAAGTCTTCTCAAATTTGGGACAAAGAGCAAAATCTTTCACCTGCACACGTTCCATATAAATCACCTCAGAGGCATTATAGCACAATGCTTATTTATTGTAAGTTTATCCGCCTAGATTTTGGCTTTTTATAAAGAAATCACTTTTTTCTGAGATAGCCAAATCAAATAGACTTGTTTCACCGGTTTTTGCAAAGCTTCGGTTAAGGCTTGTTTGTATAAAGCCAACTGCCCTTGATACCGAGCCACCATCACTGCTTCATCACCATTGGCCACATAATCGGTTTTAAAGTCATAGAGAATCACTTCTTCTGGCAAATTCAAATAACCATCAATAATCCCGTGAATTAACAAATCGTCTTTTGTCTCATCATAGTCTTTAAAAATACTTTTCGCATCTTTTAACATAGCAAAGGGTTGTTCCCGGTGTAAAAATTGCGCTTGCTTTTGAAGACTTTGTCCTAATTCACTAGTTAAGAACCAGTAAATCCCTTCAAAATCAACCTTTTCAGCTAATTCTGCACTTATGACACCTTTTTTCACTAAGGTTTGACTGAAAGACTGCAACGCTGACAGACTGACAACTTGCTCCATGGGCCACAGTTGTAAGACTTGGTGTGTGGCCGAACCGATTTCTCGTCCTGAAATCGTCGCTTCTTCCCAAAACTTTGGTTTGGCTAATTCATTACTCGTAAAGCGATAACGATTTTGAGCTTGCTCTTGGGCGCTGTGCCATTCCATTTGATTTTCTTCACTGTTGTCAGGGTCGTCAAAAAGACGTTTAATTTCTGATACAGACTGATAACCGGTAGTCATGGTAGCTTTGGGATGAGGATAGACATAATCCAAGCGTTGTTTTAATTGAACAAAATCAGCTTCTTGCTCTAAAAGTGCTTGACGCAATACCGCTTCTTCTTTTGGTCCAGTATTTTTGGGTAATTGGTCAATGGCTGTGGTCAACAGTTCTTCTGTGTAAAAATGAATTTGGAAATCAGCCTCAGCTATTACTTTATAGCTACCATCTGCTGCATCAGGAAAATACTGGGTCATCTTAGGATGGCGCCACAAAGTTCGACCGACCCAATTCATCAACACACCACTTGCCTGCATTCGTAAAGTAGGATTTAATACCAGTTCTTTTTGATTGGCCGCCGCACTCCATTTTTTCTGGGCATCTTCTTGATTTTTATAAGAACCTACTAAATAGAGTTTTTGTTCCGCCCTGGTCAGTGCTACATAGAGTTTACGCATTTCTTCAGAAAAAGCTTTTTGCCGGCGAATTTGAAGGATGGCTTGATAAGGTAATGTTTCAAACTCTACTTGTCGATCAAAATCCACATACTTAATCCCAGCACCAAGGTTTTCTTCAAATAAATAGCGAGGTTTGAAATCTTGTTGGCTCATATTCCGCGTCATATCCAAAACAAAGACGAAAGGAAATTCCAAACCTTTACTGCCGTGAATCGTCATCACCCGCACGGCATTTTCCACGGGTGCTGACAGTGGTTTAGCTAAATCTACTTGTTTTTCCTGCATTTTTTCCACCATGCGGATAAACTTGTATAACCCTCTAAAACTGGAATTTTCATAGGTTAGAGCTCGATCTACTAGAGCCAAAAGATTAGCATAGCGCTGGCGCCCTGAGGCTAGACCTAAGCAGTAATCCAAATAGCCAGTATCTTCATACAAGCGCCAAATCAATTGAGTCAAACTTTGACTTTTGGAAAAATCTCGCCAAGTGTCCAACTGTTCCAAAAAGGCAATCACTTTTTCTTGTAAAGCTAATTCCCCTTGCTGGCTATAGGCTTCTAGTGCCACTAAGAAGCTCCCATTTTTTTGCTGGGCACGAATGGTGGCTAATTCCGGTTCCGTAAAACCAAAGAGTGGCGAACGTAAAACCCCTGCTAAAGGAATATCATTATCTGGATTGTCAATAATCGTCAACAACGCAATCATCGTTTGGATTTCCGTAGTTTGAAAATAATTTTCCCCATCACTGATTTCCAGTGGAATTTGCAACTCTTGGAAGCAGTCAATAATAGCGTCATTATTATTTTTAGTAGGGGTCAATAAGACGATGTCCCGATAAGTCACTGGTCGTTCTTCTTTTAACTCTTTGTCGTAAATCAAAAATCCTTGGGCAATGAGTTGGGCAATTTTCACTGCCACCATGTAGAGTTCTCCTTGGGTCTTGTTTTCCACTAGGCCTTTTGCTTCAGGACTTTCCGTTTCATAAAGTAAAAGTTCTGTTTCAAAGCCATTTTTTTCAGGAAAAGCGGGAAAAGCAGGGATTAATGCCGCTGCCTCATCGTAGGGAATCTGTCCCACTGCTTGGTCCATAAGCTGTTTAAAAACCAAATTGGTAAAAGTCAAAACTTCATGACGGGAGCGGAAGTTCTCCGCTAAGACAATGCGTCGGCCCCCATCTTCGTTTGCAAAGGCTAAGTACTTATCAATAAATAGTGTGGGATCGGCTAAACGAAAGGCATAGATGGACTGTTTCACGTCTCCTACCATAAAAAGATTACCAGGCACAGGATTGGTCTCCTCTTGGGAAACTTGACGCACATAATACAAAATGGCTTCTTGCAGGCGATTGACATCTTGGTATTCATCCACCATGACTTCGGTAAAGCATTGACGGTAATAACTGCTGGCCACTTGTTCTTTTTCATTGCCTTTTAAAATGGCTAAGGTATAGTGCTCCAAATCATTGAAATCCAGTAATCCTTTTTCCAATTTTCGCTTGCTGTAGGCTTTTAAGAAAGCACTTGTCAATTGGGAGAGACACTGCACTAATGGTTCAGATTTTGCCAATAAATCTAAAGTAACTTCTGGAGAATAAGGCATGATTTCCGGTAAACTTTGCAATAACTCCCGCCCAGATTTTCGCAAGGCTAAAAGCACTTGGGAGGCTTCTTTGTTTTCGTTGCGTTTTGGCATGAGTTTAGCTGACAAATCCATGCTAGCCAACTGCAAAGAAAAGGCATCTAAATCGTCAGCTAACAAGGCTTCTTCTAATCTTTTTCCTTGGGCAATTTCCAGTTGAATTTTGTCCCAGTAATTTTTAAAATCCGGTTCTCTTTCCATCATTTCAACGGCTTGCCCATATTCACTTAGGGCCAATTCAAGGGTAGCTTTAAGCTGTGGCTTGATTTGATTTTGATACAAAGGATTTTCCGCCAAGTTACCGTTAGACTGATAGTTCACCACTAAATTTTGCAACCACTCTTTAGGATCGGGACTGGCCACGGCAAATAAATACAAACGCATGACTAAGTCTGTCAATCCTTCATCGGAGCGATCATTGGAGAAATTTTCGACTAATTGATAAAACAAAGGATCTCCTGTGGCATACCAAGTTTCTCGTAAACTTTCCCAGACTTCTTCTTTTAACAATAAAATCTCTGTTTCATCCGTTAACATGCGAAAGACCGGATCAATCCCAATTAAATAATAATAACGACGGATTACGGTTAAACAAAAGGCATGGAGCGTGGAAATATTCGCACTAGGGAGCAGGGTCAACTGACGAGCGTAGTGAGCTTGTTTAGCTGGATCGCTTTCATCAGCTAGTGCTTTTTGAATGGCTTGCTGGATTCGTTCTTTCATTTCTCTAGCGGCAGCTTCGGTAAAAGTCACAATTAACAAAGAATCAATATCTGTCCCGCTTTTTAGTTTTTCAATTACCCGGCGGACTAAGACCGTGGTTTTCCCGGAACCAGCAGAAGCCGAAATCAAGAGATTATCGCCACCGTCAAAAACAGATTGCCACTGTTTGTCTGTAAACTGCTCATTCTCTGGTTTTAAAGGGATTGGCTTCGAATTATTCATCCTTTAATGCCTCCTCCATTTCATTTAATAAACGTTCTTTGTCTTGATTTTTCAAGCGATGATAGTCGTTTTCTTCCAGTAACACATCAAAGCCACAGAGACTACGAAACGGACAAAAGCTACAAGCCCGTTGCCCATTTGGACTTAAATAGGGATTTAAGCCGATTTCCCCAGAAACGATGGTATCGGCGGCTTGCTTCATCTTTAGACGATTGTAGGCTTGCAAAGTGCCGATTTCTTCTTCTGTATAAAAGTTTTTGTTTTGCGCGACGGGTTTTAAAATCCCTTTCACATTTCGGGTAATAGGATACAATTGAGAAGTCTCTTTTTCCGTTAACGTAGTATCCAAAGCTTCTAAAAGTTCTTCATCTTTGGCGTAAAACCCTTTTAACTTGTATTTTTCCAAAGGGCGCTGTTTTAACCATTCCTCTGGCGATTCAATAGGATCGTGAATCCGTAAATAATACGCTCCTGCCGGATGAACCTCTTTCGTGCCGATTAGTTTGTCGGCATCCCGCAATGCCACATCCAAATAAGTGATCAGCTGCATAGCTAACCCGTAATAAGCTTCCAATAAATTAAACTGCTTGTCTCCAGATTTATAATCCACCACTGCAAGCCAGGTCTCATTGGCTTTTTGTAAGGCGTCCACTCGGTCAATCTTTCCTCGTACGTGGAGTTTCCCACCTTTTTGTAAGTCCAACTCTAAGCCCGGAATTCCCTTTTTACCGGCAATTTGTCCAAAGAGGACTTCGGTTTGGACTGGTCGCATTTTCGTGCGTTTGCCTTGTTCATGTAAGGTCCAAGTCATTTTTTTAATGGTTTTTTCCAAACGATAACGCAGGTATTCCATGCGGGCGGAACTTTGCAACACTTGGTATTGCGGTTCCAAAAAGAGTTCTTGTAAGAGACTATCAATCACTTGTCTGCGGGTATCGTTATCCAAATTGGCCACATCATAATTTAGTTGGGCTACAGCTTTTAAGAAGCGATCTAAAGAATCATGGAATAAACTTCCGGTCATCAAGGTGTCCATCCCATATAACTCCCGCTCTTTTAAGCCTAACCCATAGGCCGCAAAATAACGGTATTCACATTGATAAAAACTTTCCAAACGGGACACAGAAGCATAAAGTTCCGTACCGTACACTTCTTTTGCCAAAGCAGGCGACAAAGGAATCGGTTGATTTAAATGACTACGCCCAGAAAAAGCCCGCTGAGCCAATGTAGCCACTGGACTTTTCTTTAAAGCTTCTTCCACCCATTGCCAAGTAGCAGGTACCAAGCGATTTTCCTGGTCACATTGACGGTAAAGATTGTTTAACTGACCAATGGCACTGCGATAACTAGCCAGATGTTGTCCCGGATCAGAATCCGGTGTCAAAAGGCCTCTTTCTTCTAAAGGCAGTTTCAGCCAAGTTTGAAAACGACGCAAATAAGGAGAAATCTGGATATTTTGCTGAGTATCATAATTGGCAGCATAGCTTAAATACAACTGATCTGTGGCAGAAAGAAATAGTTTATAAGCAATTAGTGGCGAACGGGTATTTTGTTCCCCGGTCCCTTCTTTTATAAACTTGTCTTCTGGCAGTACTTGATTTAAACGGCTACGCTCTTCGTCAGTTAATAAACTTGGATTTGTTGGTGTTTGCGGAAAATTGGTTTCATTTAACCCTATGGCAAAGGTTACTCTACACTGTCTAGGCCGTGTTAAAGTCAGTTGGTTAATTTGAATTTGATCAATGGTGGCAGGAATTTTCCCATAGGCGGTATTTTCCAAGCCGCTACTAAAAACTTCCCGAAAAAGCTCTAAATCAAAGGAATCTTCCCCATAAATTTCCACATATTCATCCATTAACGTCATTAATGCGCCCCAGGTCTGCTCGTGATTACGGGCTACTTCTAGCTCTCCCGCTGCCACTGCTTGATCGCGCCAGTACAGTAAATTTGTTTCCACACCAGCTTCGATTAAAAAGCGATAGAGTAAAACACAAGCAGCCCGACCTGTTTTGGCCTTTTGCAACTGTTCAATAAAATGACCTACAAGATCACGAAAGGCTTGCCGCAAGCGATTGGATCGCTGGGATAACTGTCCGCTATCCAAGGTTAACGAATTTTCAAAATCGAAGGTAATCACTGGCCAATCTTCTTTAGCCAACCAATAATAACCCTGGAAATTGTTTTTCAAAGCCAAGTTTTCCGTTACATCCACATCACGTCGGAAGACATTTAAAGCTTGTTGCCAATTTTGATTACTGCCTGCTTGGTAGCTTTGAGGCAAAAGCAACTCACTTTTTAACAGTTGCAAAATATCTTCTAAGCGAAAATGGTAGCGGGGTAAATCCAAAAGCGTCCGCAAAAATTCCACTAAAGGATGCTGATCCATCGTAGCCTTTTGGTCAATGTAAAAAGGCAAACCTGCTTCTGCAAATAAATGGGGAATCAATTCTCCATAAGTCGCTAAATCGTTGGTTACTAGCTGAATGTCTTTTAAGCGCAATGTACGGTCTTGACT